>CABUAP010000112.1 GCA_902489675.1 uncultured Azospirillum sp.
ATAAATAACATTATAATCAGCAGCCGGGATTGTCAAATTTTTTTTATAAACGCCCGTAAATTAATTGATTGTTTAATAATTTGTGATAATTTACCGGCAAATAACAGGGCGCTGGCCGGGCGTCTGATTTTAATTGTGAGGTGAGGTAGAAAATGGATACGCAAAATTTGGCAGAAGCTGCTCAGCAGATGTCTATGTGGGATATGGTTTGGAGCTCGGATACCGTGACCAAAGCGGTCATGATTGGGCTGATTGCCGCTTCGGTTTGGTCGTGGGCGATTATTATCGAAAAAATCGGAACATTGCGGCAAGTGAAGCGCCTTTCCCGCAGTTTTGAGTCTAAATTTTGGTCGGGCGGATCGCTTGACCGGCTGTATGACAGTATCGGCAACAAGCCCACGGATCCGATGTCTTCTATGTTTGTTGCCGCTATGCGGGAGTGGAAACGCACCAATATTTTGAAATCTAAAACCGATCGCGGGCTGCGCGGGGTATCGCTGCAGCAGCGGATTGAGAAAGCTATGACGGTTTCGATGGATAAGGAATTGGATGAACTGGATACACGGATGGGGTTTTTGGCTTCTACCGGTTCGGTTGCGCCGTTGGTCGGTTTGTTTGGCACCGTGTGGGGAATTATCAACAGTTTTAATGCGATTGCCGCAACTCAGAGCAATTCGCTTTCCGCAATTGCTCCCGGTATTGCAGAAGCTTTGTTTACAACCGCGTTTGGCTTGATTGCCGCAATTCCGGCGGTGGTGGCGTATAATAAGATTTCTTCTGATATTGACCGTTATGCCAATCGGTTGGAAAATTTTATGGCGGAATTTTCAAGTATTCTGTCACGCGAAATTGATGATACAGCGATTAAAGCAGATATGGCGGGGGAATAATGGTGTATTTTGTGTCAACCGATAAAAGCCGCAGCCGACGGGTGAAACGTCGGAACGCCGAAATCAATATTACCAATCTGATGGACGTGATGATGGTTTTGTTGGTGGTGTTTATGGTAGCGGCGCCGCTGATGACTTCGGGCATTGCGCTTAATCTGCCGAAAGTCGGCGGCCAAAACCTGACCGGAAAGGAAACCTCTCTCAATATCAGTGTTGATAATGAGGGATATTATTATATCGGTACGGAAGAAATTCCGGCGGATAAAATCGTGGCCAAAGTGGTGGCCGTGAGAAATGTCAATCCAGAAATCAGCGTTGTTATTTCCGGTGATACGGATGCCCAATACGGCAGAGTTATCGGTCTGATGGCGATGCTTAAAAATGCCGGTTTTGATAAGGTCGGATTGAAGACAGAACCGGATCCCAATCAAACAGTGAAGAAGAAATAGAACTTATGAAACCGGCTCTTTATAAATCTCTTGTTCTGCACGCGGCTGTTTTTCTGCTTTTTATGGTGGACTTGCCGTTGTTTTGGCATGAGGATATGGTTTTGAGCCAGCCGCCGATTATTGTGGATTTGGAACAGGTGAAAATTTCGGAGATGACAAATTTGCCGGCTAAGGCTAAATTTGCCGAAGAGACGAAGATGCCCGTTCAATCTAAAAAAGCGCCGCCGGTGCCGGCTGCCAAACCGGAAAGGAAACCGGCGCCAAAGCCGCAGAAGATTGAGCAGCCGAGTATGATTGAAGACCAGCCGGCCTCGGAACAAGAGGAAGCGCCGCTGCCGCCTAAACGTGATTTTATGGTACCGCCGCAGCCCTCAAAACCCAAATTGCCGGAGAAGAAACCGGAGCCCAAGCGTCCTACGCCGTCTAAGCCGGCGCCCAAACCGGAAACAGCTAAGCCGGCGCCTAAAAAGGCGGAAAAAAAGAAGACGCCGCAGGTGAGCGCTTTGAAAAACCTGATGGATTCCGTAAATGCTTTGGAAAAAAGCCTTGGCGCGGATGAAAATGAGGCGACGATACAAAAAGGAACGGAAGTTGCTAATATGGGAATTGAAGGCGGTTCCGGGGGCTCTTATTTCAGCGAACTTTCGATTTCGGAAACCGATGCTATTGCTGCCCGCCTGCGTCAGTGTTGGAACCTTGATCCCGGTGCTATGGGAATTGAGGGGATGGTGGTCGAAATTCGTGCCTATCTTAACCGTGACGGTACGGTTCAGAAGGTGGATGTTTTGGATTCTTCCCGTTATAACAGCGATGTTTATTTCCGCTCGGTGGCTGACAGTGCCCGCCGTGCCGTATATATTTGCCAACCGTATAATCTTTTGTCGCAAAAATATGGTGATAAGTATGATGTGTGGAAAACTATGCTCTTGCGTTTTGATCCGATTAATCATACTGTAAAATAATTAAAGGATAGAATTATGGCTGATATTAGAGTGATCCCGCTGCAGGAGCTATTTCGGGAAAGTTTTTCTTATTTTTGCGCAAACGGTCGTTTTATGGCCGCTTTTACTGTTGTGCATATATTGTTCCTGATTGCCGGTTTTGAGTTGATTAATGGCTGGCAGGATGTTTTTTTTCTGCCGTGGCTGGCGGCTTATTATCTTTTTTGGTGTTTCTTTTTCCGGTTTTATTTTAGGCGCCGGCCTTATCTGGCAACGCTGAAGTTGTTTGGTACTTTGGTGCCGTCGACAAAAATTTTGGCGTTGACTTTTGTGGTGGTAACGGCTTTGCTGGCCTTGCCGCTGATTCCGCCTTTTTTGGGCGTCGGATCTGAGTGGGCAGAAAACTACAGCGCTTATTTGCAGCGTTATATGGAAGACAGCCGGGTCATTGACGGGGTGACGATTGCGCTTATGACACTGATTGCGCCGTTGGTTTTTTATCGTCCGATGATGGCGTGGATCAGTTCGTTGATCGGTCGCAGCGGCTCGTTAAAATCGGCATTTGTCAGAACAAAAGGGAACTATTGGCGGCTGACTTTTGTCGCTGTTGTCTTTGAATGTTTGTTTGTCGGGCTTGAGGCTGCCGGGCAGTCACTTGGAATCGGCAGTTGGCTGTCGATTGTTGTCGGTTCGCCTTTTGTGGTGTATTTTAATGTTTTTTTGGCAAAGTTATATGATTATTTTTTTCTGGAGATTGAAGCATGAAAAAAACAACCGGGTATTTATTGTTCGTGGCTGTCGTTTTGTTTAACCTGTTTTATTTGGCGTTGACGGCAGACAGTTTTTACTGGGAATATGTGAAGGATACTTTTGTATATTGGGGATATCCGCAATGGGGGTGGATGTATTCGGATCCGAAAGTTTATTTTTGGTTTAATCTTCTTTATTTGGCATTTTTGCTGGTTATGTTTGTGGCAGCTATTGGTTTGGCTTGGAAGAAAAAGTTGAAAGCCGGTTTTGTTGTTTTGTTGATTCCTTTACTGACAGCCGGGGCTTTTTTATATATGCCCACTTACAATTGGAATCGGCAATTTGCGATTTTTAATGCAGAGCGGACAACGGAAAACAGCCGTATCCCTGCCGGGAAATGGTGGGCGTCACTTGATCAGATGCAACGTTATTATGATGTTTCCGGTTGGGAGCGTTTGAAAGGTTATTTCGGACGCGGTGAATGGCCGGGTGGATATGCAATGTGGGGTGATTATCGGATTTGGCTGCTGCCCGATTTTGCGACCGATACGCTCGGACGCCGGGGAATGGTTTTGCATGGCGGCACCAAGAACAGTTCTCCTTGGGGGATAGATATGGGTGATGATATTATCGATTTTGCCATTCAACTGCGGCAAAACGATGGGCCGATGAATATTGATGTTCGTTATGACGGTCACGGGCAAAGCCGGACAGCAGCTGCGAAAGAAGATGCTGAAAATCCAAAAAGCTCTGAGAAAACAACAGAAAAATAAGGTTGTAGATTGGTTGTAAAAAATGCGGGAGTTGCAAAAACTTCCGCATTTTTTTTGAGTATTGATATAAATATGTAATGCGGCAAAAAAAGGATCCTTTTTTTGTCACGGAAAAAATCATATCAGAAGTTTTCTCGAAAGTCATCTAAATAGTTATTTCTACACAAATTTCTCAATATTAGTTTAAGCTGATTATAACCCTTTATTTTATTGTAAAAAAAGGATCGATAAAAAGAAGCGTTTTTTGAGAATAACGGAATAAATTGTTCAATAACTATTTTAGAGGACTCGATATTATGATAAAAAGAACAATAGGTTTTGCGCTGTTGGCCACGACTTTTTTAAGTTCGCCGGCGGTTGCGGCAACATTGACGCCGACGCTGGATACGATTAAGAGCGAAGCGGCGGGTTTGAGCGGGAACTTCGCTTTAAGCGAATTGACGGGCGATTTGCCGGAAGGCGCGGTTAAGGTGACGATTGCGGGCAAGGATTATTACTTTACCCCATCGGGTGAAGACGCGGTATTGCTGGCGACGCTGGCGGGGACTTCGGCCGGTAGTCTGGTTGCAAGCCCAAACGGCATTTTTGAACTGAACGGTCAGAAATACGGTTTTGACGTGGCGTCGATTCCCGACAGCGTGTTTGAATATGCAGCCGGCACAAAAGACGACTACAACTTCACTGTTCAGGAAGCGGATGCTGAGGGTAATTTGACCGACAAATATTACAAAATCAACCTCAAGCCGGAATATTTTGCTACCTCTAAAAGCACCAAATGGACGGAAGTGGGAGAAGACAAAAAGAACGAAGCCGGCGTTGTTGCCGTCAACCTTCCCAACAACCAAACCAGATATTTCCAATATACCTATACCAAACCGGCGGGCTATGAAACTATAACCA
>CABUAP010000113.1 GCA_902489675.1 uncultured Azospirillum sp.
ATTTATTTACTTATTTATTTTTTCAAAACATATGGAAAAGTTCAAGTTAGAAAACGGTGTGACAGTTGTCATTGCAGAGTGTGCGTCAAAAGAAGTGTCCGTATCGGTAACAGTGAATGTCGGCCATGTCAACGAACCTAAGTTGGGTATTGCCGCGCTGTACGAAAATGTGCTCATGAAGCAGGTGAGCCAAGTGCAAACGATCTACGGCGGAACCATTACCAGCTTCTTTACCGGATGTGAGGAAGGCGAACTGGAAGCGACCGTATCCAAGCTGGCCAATCTGATCAAAGCGCCTCAATTGGGTGCCGATCTGATTGAAGCCGCAGCGTTCGATATCGTGGAACATACCCGTGATCTGGCTCCGTTGGCCAAACGCCAAATGAAGCTTCTCTACAAACACACGGCATTTGCTAAAAAACGTGTGTTGTGGGACAGCGAGAGCTATATCAAAGCGGTAAAAAGTTACAAGGCTTCCGATCTGAAAGCATTCGCCGACAAATACTATACCGGAAAGAATCTGGTGGTAGTTGTTGCCGGAAGATGTGTCGGAAAAGAGCAGGTGACGGAGTTGGTCGAAAAATGTTTCGGTTCGATTCCGGCAGGAGAACGCCAACGCGTACAAAAGTCGATCTATACCGGCGGTTTCAGTGAAATCGTATCAAACGGTGACTATCGTCAGATCATGCTGGGCTGGGACGTAACCGAAATCAAAGGATCTTCCAGCGCAAACGTGATGATGTCGATGCTGGCAAAGCGTCTGGAGCGTTCGTTCAACGAGATCGAAGATCCTGATGTGCCGGGTAAGAAAATCGCTCGTCCGTCGGATGCGCAGATTGAAGTGAAAATCGCCGGCTATTATGGCCGCCGCACGCTTCGTATCTCGGTAACCTCGTCGCAGTTCTCGACCAACGAAATGCTCGACATTGTCTGCCAGAATGTGTACCGTCTTCGCTACTCCGAAGCATCGGATCGTCGGATGGAAACTTCAAAACAATGGGCGATGAGTGAAAAGCTCTGGCTTTTCTCCCAACCGCAGCCCGCAGCCGTTGAAACGGCTTGGCAGCTGTTCGGGAAAGGTGAGATGTATGACATCAATGACCGGATCAATTACATCTGGAATGTGTCGGCTCATGAGGTGAAGATGATCTCTCGCGAAATTTTCTCCGCTCCGCTGACAATGGTGCTCTACACCGATGAACCGCACTATTCCTATGAGGAAGTGAAGAACAAGATTATGTAAAGAAACTTTTTCCAAAATTAAAAAGGGTCTGCTCAAAGCAGCCCCTTTTTTTTATGATTTGATAATCCCTTCCAGTTGTGGAAATGAGAAAATCATTAATCAAAGTTTGGCTCTTTGAAGAATTAAAATTTTGATTTGCAATATAATTTCTGTTGCAAATTGCGGTAAAAAAGTTATACTGAAAACATATAATAATTATTCAGATATGAAGTTGTTTTCTTTAAAAAAGCCGTTGTCGCTTAATGTGTCGGACGGTACGTGCGTTGTTAGTGATCTGGCGAGAAACCATAAGTACGTCAAAGTCGTTCACCCTCTGCTCGGTAAAGTTTTGCTCTACGAGGATATTTTGATCCCCGGTATCAAAGCCTATTTTACCGTTAAAGGAAAGTTCATCCTGCTGGAGAAGAGAATCACCAGCCGCTGCGAAGATCCCGGACAGCCGGAGCATCCCGGAAAAATTGAGCGGATTACTTTTTACGAAAGACATCTGCCGAACGGGAATTGCTGTGAAATCCGCAGAACTTATCTGACAAATGAGGCGGTTGCTGACCAGTTGACGGAAAGGCGTTTTACGTTGCAGATCGGCAATAAACTTTATGCGTTAAAATCCAGATTGGTTAATGGTGTCTGGCAGCGAACGGGAGAACTTCCTCCGGATGCCGTCCGCCGCTGGAAAAATGATCTTTGCGCCTATATTCGGCGCTGACTCTTTACTCCCGGAACCTTATCAAGGTAACCGGGATTTTTTTTTGTTCCGCGACAGCCGATCAGTGCTTGTATATTTGCAAAAAATAGCTTACCTTGTTCTCGTTGATATAATTTTTTCAAGGAGAAAGCATATGCGTTTAGCTACTTGGCTGTTAATGGGCTGTATGGGGTTATCATCCGCCGTTTGTGCAGCGGAAAATGTTGTCGGCGAAGACAAAAAGAATGATTTGGAAATCAGTATTTACAACAATAATCTGGCTCTTGTCAAAGAAGAACGCAATGTCAATCTAAAACAGGGGATCAATGACATTGCATTTGAAGGAGTCGCTTCCCAAATAAAACCGGAAACGGCATTGTTGGATGCTCCCGGGATTAAAGTATTGGAACAAAATTACGATTATGATCTCCTGACGGCCAATAACATTATTGATAAATCTGTCGGTGAAAAAGTAAAAACCGTAATGGTCAATCCGGCCAACGGGGAAAATATTTTTGACAATGCGGAAATTATAAGCGCCGCTTACGGTCAACCGTTGTTGAAATTCAGCTACGGCATCGAAACTCAGTTTCCCGGCCGTCTGGTGTTTGAAAAACTGCCGGCCAGTCTGCGCAGCGAACCGACCTTAGTTGCTAAAATTGACAGCAGCGAAACGGCGGATAAAAATATCTCGCTGGCATATTTGACCAACGGTATCAACTGGAAAACCAATTATGTCGCCAAAGTTGTGTCTGCCGAAAAACTTAACCTGACCGGTTGGGTAACTATCAATAACGAATCCGGCGCCGATTATAATAATGCCAAAGTGCAGTTGATTGCCGGGGATGTCAATCAGGTAGCGGCAGCCGACGGTGTCAGACCGTTGATGGTGATGGCTAAGTCTGCCCGCGTTATGAACGATTATGCGGCGGTGGAAAGCGCCTTGGTTGCACCCGAAAGCCTGAGCGGTTATCATCTGTATAATTTGCCGCTCAAAACCGACATTAAAGATAAACAGACCAAGCAGATCAGTCTGTTGGAAAAAAACGATGTTGCTTACAAAAAAGAAGCAAATTTGCGTTCTCCTCTTTATTTCAATTATAATTCCTCTGCCGAGTTTAAACAGGTACATCCTGATATGATCTACGTTCTGAAAAATGAGGACAGCAGCAATCTGGGGCTGCCGCTGCCATCGGGGATTATGCGTTTTTATGAAAATGACAAAGACGGTAATATGCAGTTTATCGGTGAAAATACGATCTCTCATGTTGCCAAAGGAGAAGAAATGCGTTTAAACCTCGGCAGCTATTTTAACGTCTTTGCCAACGGTAAGGTTGCTAAAGTTACGAAGCTGTCCGAAAACAAAACGCAAGAACCGGGCGATGCTTGTGCAACACTGACAACGGAATATGCTTATGATGCCGAAGTTACTTTTAACAATGCCAATGTTTTTGCGCAAGAGGTTGTATTTGAACAAAATATCAATCCGGACGCAAAGGTGGAAAACGAGAGCGTGAAAGGCAGTCTGAAAGATGCCGGTACTTATGTTTGGAACGTATCGGTTCCGGCCGAAGGCAAACAAACGCTGACTTTCCGTGTTGTCGCGCCGTATAAAAACAGAAGCTGCCGATAATTTCAAGATTTGACTTACAACCCCAACCCCGGCGACTGTCGGGGTTTTTTCGTGCTTAATCTGTTGTTTTTAATAATTTTAGGTGAAGAATAGGGAAGGGATTGCCCTGATCATCTGTCGGACTTCTGCTGTCAATCGTAAAACCGTGCTTTTGATAAAATCGCAATGCCGCCGGATTTTGTTCATTAACATCAACCGAGTTGGCACCTCGTTGGGTAATGGCAAATTGAATCAGTTCAGAACCGATGCCGCGGCCGAAAAAGGACGGTGCAACAAACAACATTTCCGTTTTACCTTTTTCAATTCCGATAAAAGCACATATTTTCTCCTGTTGTTGATAAATATACAGTTCTTCTGTCTGAGCCAATGCCGTTCGCACATAAGGCTCCAGCTGTGCGATATCATTTTCTGACAGAAAGTGATGGGTTGCTCTGATAGAGGCTTTCCACAACCGGCACAATTCCTCAATTGGGAGATTCTCGGTACAAATGGCCGAGATATTAGAGAATTTTTCCGCATTCATAGCTACATCTTTTGGAATATTTCCTTGAAATAATTGATTACCGCTCGTACTTGAGGTCGGTCTTTTGCGCGTTTGTGACTGAAAAGATATATGTTCATATCGCTTTTCCAGTCAAAATTGTCAAGACAAATCAGGCCTTCTTCGGCAAAACGCATCGGCATGATACAAATTCCGGCATTGTGGCGGACGGCATCAATGATAGACCCGCACGAATTGGAAATATAACATATATTTTCCGAGTTTTTTAAAAATTCTTTGTATTTCCTGTCATAATAAACAAAATCCGATTTGCAAACCAGCCTGTGTTTTTGAGTAATGTCTTTGATACTTTTCGGATAACCGTATTTTTTCAAATATGCCGGAGAGGCAAAAAGTTTGCATTCTATGTTTTTGATGGCCAGCACAATGACATCTTTTTCTTTGGGCTCGCTGTAAGAAAGGCCGATGTCCAGATTATGATATTGCAGTTTCAGATTATCTTGAAAAATAGTGCTTTGAATCTGAATATCCGGAAATTTGGTAAAAAAAGAATCGATATTATGAAAAATCAAATTAGAACTGATACCGACATCCATGCCGACTT
>CABUAP010000114.1 GCA_902489675.1 uncultured Azospirillum sp.
AGATTTTTTTTATTACAAGCCTTACAAAAAACGAGTTTATTTGGAACTGAATGCTAAGGTGTCGATAGCGCCGTTCCACACCTTTGAGCGTAGTCAAACCGAGAACCCCCAGCTTACTGGGGGATATCTATAGAACAGTTGCGACCTATTTTTTGGCGGCAATAATCTTTACCGCTTCTTCAAGCGTCGGTTCCTTGTCTTTAAACTCTTTGGGCAGTGCATAATTGGTTTTGCCGCATTTCAGATAAGGACCGTAACGTCCGCTGTTGAGCGTAATTTCAAGTTTGTTTTCCGGGTGAGTGCCGATCACTTTGGCCGGTGTTTTCTCGGCCGCACCTTTAAGCAGCTCTTCCGCCCGTTCCAAAGTAATGGAAAATACGGTATCGTTGCCGTAAAGCGATTTAGACTTGTTTCCCTGCTTCAAATAGGTACCGAACTTGCCGATATTGACCTCAATACCGTTGCCGAGCTGGCGGGGCAGGGACAGCAGCACCGATGCTTGTTCCGGCGTAATATCTTCCGGTGTCACCCCTTTGGGCAGCGAGCAGCGTTTGGGCTTTACCTTGCCTTTGGGATCGTCTTCACCCAGCTGCACATAATAACCGTAAGGGCCTTTTTTTAAGTATATTTTCTGCTCATTCATTTCGCCCAAAACTTTATCTTCGGGGTTGGGCGCACGAGTGGCGGCATTGGCTGCGGCAGCTTCTTCTTCGGCAGCGGTGTCAATCAACTGTTGGGTATATTTGCATTCGGGATAGTTTGAACAGCCGATAAAGGCGCCGAATTTGCCGAATTTAATACCGAGCCGGCCGTTTTTACATTCCGGGCAGCTGCGCGGATCGCTGCCGTCTTCCCGTTCGGGGAACAGGTGTTTGGCCAGCACTTCGTCGATCTTGTCGATCACTTCGCTCATCTGCAGCGGAGTCACCGCATCAACATTTTTTATAAACTTGGACCAAAAACCGGTCAAAAGCTTACGCCATTCCATTTCCCCAGCAGAAATATCGTCAAGAAACTCTTCCATTTGCGCCGTAAAATCATATTCGACATATTTATGGAAAAAGTTTTCGAGAAAAGCGGTGACGATTCGTCCGCGTTCTTCGGGGATAAAGCGCAGTTTTTCCACCTTAACGTATTTGCGTTCCTGCAAAACGGCAATGATCGTTGCATAAGTAGACGGACGGCCGATGCCCAGCTCCTCCAATTTCTTGACCAGACTGGCTTCGGTAAAACGCGGCGGCGGAACCGTGAAATGCTGATCGGTAAAGATTTCGCCTTTGGTTTCCTTTTCGCCCGGCTCAACGTTCGGCAAAATGCGGTTTTCGTCATTTTCCTCCTCGTCATCGAAACTTTCCTGATAGAGTTTCAAAAAGCCGTCAAAAGCAATGACCTGACCGTTGGCGCGCAGTGTGATCTGCCCGTCGGCGGAAGTGGAATCGATGCTCACTTTATCTAGCACAGCCGGGTTCATTTGACAGGCAATCGTACGTTTCCAAATCAGTTCATAAAGACGGTGTGCATCATTGTCAAGCTTCGTTTCCATTTTTTTCGGCGTGTTGTTAACATCCGACGGTCTGATCGCCTCGTGCGCTTCCTGCGCATTTTTGGATTTTGTTTTATATTCTTTCGGCGCTTTGGGCAGATAGTCATCGCCAAAATATTTGACAATAACGTCGCGGCAGGCAGCAATAGCTTCTTTTGAGAGGTTGACGGCGTCGGTACGCATATAAGTGATCAAACCGTCTTCATAGAGCTTTTGTGCAATCTGCATAGTCTTTTTGGCGGAAAAACGCAGCTTGCGAGCCGCTTCCTGCTGCAGGGTAGAGGTGGTGAACGGAGCCGCCGGATAACGATTGGCCTTTTTACGTTCGACGTTTGCTACCGCAAATTCCTGCGCTTCAATCTTGCCTTTGGCAGCCAGCGCCTTTTCTTCGGTATTGATATCAAATTTTTCGAGTTTTTTGCCGTCAAGCACAATCAATCGCGATTTGATCAGCGCTTGTTTGGAGGTGAACAGCTCGGCGTCGATTGTCCAGTATTCTTCAGGTTTGAAATTTTCGATTTCGATTTCCCGTTCGCAGATCAAACGAAGAGCCACCGACTGCACTCGGCCGGCGGATTTTGATCCCGGCAGCTTGCGCCACAAAACCGGTGACAAGTTAAAGCCCACCAGATAGTCAAGCGCGCGACGCGCCATATAAGCGGAAACCAGATTGTCATCAATTTGCCGCGGGTTTTTAATTGCTTCCGTAACCGCCGATTTAGTAATTTCGTGAAAGACAACGCGTTCGATTTTTTTGTCTTTGATTTTTCCGCGTGCTTTCAGTTCTTCCAAAATATGCCAGGCAATTGCTTCTCCTTCTCTATCCGGGTCGGAGGCGAGAATAATGGTATCGGCATCTTTAACCGCCGCAATGATGTCGTTTAAGCGTTTTTTGCCGCCGGGGCTAAGCTCCCAGCTCATGGCAAAATCCTGATCCGGCTGTACGGATCCGTCTTTGCTCGGCAAATCGCGGATATGGCCGAAACTGGCGAGCACTTTATAGTCCGAACCGAGATATTTGTTAATGGTTTTGGCTTTGGCCGGAGATTCTACGATCACTAACTTCATCTTCTTACTTTCATGTTTTTGCCGGTCAGGGCAATTTTGTTGCCGGGCAGACGGATGATTTTGTCTTCCATTTCCAGTTCGATCAGGAGCATTGCCACACTCGGGGCGTCGAGTCCCGAACTGCGGATAATTTCGTCCGTGTCCACGCCTTCGGCCGACAAATACGCCAAAATCGAATTTTTATCGCAATTCTTTACCGGTGGAATATCGGCAGTTTTTTGCAAATTGTCAAGGGGCTTTGTGAATAAATCCGCCGTAACGTTTGTTGTCGGTTTGAGGGGTTCCGGCTTGTTTTCGAAAGCTAAGGCGGTCAAAATATCGTTGGCGTTTTCTGCCCACAAAGCGCCGTGGCGCAGCAAAAAATTAGGCCCTTCGGAACGGGCTTCCCCCGGTGAACCGGGAACGGCAAAAATCTTGCGCCCGTTGTTTGCGGCCATCTGAGCCGTGATCAACGATCCCGAGCGGTGGGTTGCTTCCACCACCAATATCGCTTCGGCCAGTGCGGCGACAATCCGGTTGCGGCGGGGAAAGTTGCCGCTTTGGGCAATGGTTCCCATCGGATATTCGGATATCAGCAGCCCTTGTTCGCCGATTTGGCGATAAAGCTCTTCGTTTTCCTGCGGATAAATATTGTCGATGCCGGTTCCGAGCACGGCAATCGTCGGCCCTCGGCGCTCTTTGGCATACATGGCGCCTTTGTGCGCCGCGGCATCAATTCCCCGTGCCATGCCGGAAACAACCAATACATTGTTTTCTGTCAGCTCAAAAGCTATTTTTGAAGTCAATTTGCGGCCGATGATGGTGGCGTTGCGGGTGCCGACCGCGGCAACTGCCGGCCGGTGGTTCAAAAGCGCCAAATTTCCTTTGGCGTAAAGCAGCGGCGGCGTATCGCTCAATTCAAGCAGTTTTTGCGGATAGCGGGGATCGTCACTGGAGAGGATAACGGCACCAAACTGCCGGGCGCGTTCCAGCTCTTCTTCCGCCCATTTTAGCGACGGCACGTTTTTTTTGGCGGCGGCTTCACTCAAAGCCTCTTCCATCGAGGCGGTTCGGGCAAGCAGGCGCCCAAATCCGACCGGGCCGATTCCTTCGGTGTTGATCAGTTGCAGCCGCTGCAGAATATCAAAGTCTTCCGCCATTATTTTTTCAGGCTTTCCTCATCATCTTGTTTGCTGTTTTTAGTCTTTTTGCTAAAAGAAATTTTGCTTTCTTCGCCTTTGATCAACCGGTGGATATTGGCATGATGGCGAACCACCACCAGCAAGGCGATGGCGGTAAAAAAGATGCTTTCGATTTCGCCGGCATAAAAGTAAGCATAAAGCGGGGTCAGAACCGCGGCAGCCAACGCTGCTAAAGAGGAATATCTGAACAAAAAGGCAAAAACCAGCCAAGTCGCCAAAGCCAAAAGAGCAATCATCGGGCTGATGACTAAAATAAAGCCGAAGGTGGAAGCCACGCCTTTACCGCCTTTAAATTTCAGCCAAACCGGGAAGTTGTGGCCGATAATGGCGGCCGTGCCCGCACATAAAGCGGCAACCAGATTGCTGGTGGTGAAAATACCGGCCAGCAACATATTTTCGGCCGGGACAAAATAGAGTGCCAGCCATGCTGCAAAACCGGCTTTTGACGCGTCGAGCAACACGGTCAGCAGCGCCAGATCTTTGCGTCCGGTGCGCAGTACGTTGGTCGCGCCGATATTGCCGGAGCCGATTTTACGAATATCGCCAAGACCTGCCAGCCGGGTAATGACCAGACCGAAAGGGATGGAGCCGAGCAGGTAACCGCCGAGAATACAAATGATAAAAATTTCCGTCATGACAATGTCCTCTTGTTATTTCTTTGCTTTTATGTTTAAAACAGTTTACTGCCGATTTAAACCCTTTTTTGCCGCTTATGCAACGCTATCGGCAAAGCTTTGCAGATTAAAGGTTGACAAAAAACAGAATATGCCAAAATAAAAAAACTTAATAATTTTTATGTTCATTACTCGGTTACATATAACGATCATTTCTTTTTGTAATGAACATTTTGTCAAACTCAA
>CABUAP010000115.1 GCA_902489675.1 uncultured Azospirillum sp.
ATCCCCTTGCTGAGTCAAAAGTCCCCACATTAAATGTGCAGATTTATAAAAGAAGGAAATCTCGCTGATGCGGGATGAATGATGTGGAGGAAATAAAAAAAACGTCGGCGCGGGTTAAGTGGTGTAAGGAGATAAAGAAAACTCACCGGAACGGTTTTGGAAATATGCAGAAAATGATACTTACGGATAAAAAAGAACCGCCCGATTGGGCGGTTCCGCAAAATAAACCGATTTTACGACTTATTTTTTCTTCAAAGCTTCGCCCAGAGCATCGCCCAAAGCAGAACCGGTAGAAGTGGTGTTGGAATATTCTTCCAATGCCTTTTTCTCTTCTTCGATTTCCAAAGCTTTTACCGACAAACCGAGCTTGCCTTTTTTCTTCTCAACGCTGACAACTTTGGCTTCGATAACGTCACCGACATTGTACTGGTTCAGATCCTGACCGGCTTTGTCTTTTGACATATCGGCTTTTTTGATGTTGGCGGCAACGCCGTTTACTTCAACATCAACGCCTTTGTCATCAATGGCGGTAATGGTTGCTTTAACCGTATCGCCTTTTTTGAAGCCATCAAGAGCCGTTGCGTTTTCATCTTCGGTCAACTGTTTGATACCGAGGCTGATACGCTCTTTTTCTACGTCAACATCAATGATCTTGGCCTGGATTTCCTGGCCTTTTTCATAGTCTTTAACAGCTTCTTCACCGGATTTGTCCCAAGCGATGTCAGACAGATGGATCATGCCGTCGATCTCGTCGTTCAGGCCGACAAACAGACCGAATTCGGTAATATTTTTGATCTTGCCTTCAATAACCGATCCGACCGGATGCTCTTCAATATAAGCAGCCCACGGATTTGCGGTGCACTGTTTGATGCCGAGGCTGATTCTTCTCTTTTCCGGATCAACTTCGAGAACTTTAACTTCAACTTCCTGCGAGGTCGAAACGATCTTGCCGGGGTGAACGTTCTTGCGAGTCCAGCTCATTTCGGAAACGTGAACCAAACCTTCGATACCGTCTTCGAGTTCAACGAACGCGCCGTAATCAGTAATGTTGGTAACTTTACCTTTGTATACGTCGCCGACTTTGAATCTTTCTTCAACATTCTGCCACGGATCGCTTTCGAGCTGTTTCATGCCGAGACTGATACGCTGGTTGTCTTCGTTGAATTTGATAACCTGAACTTTAACCGTCTGGCCGACAGACAAAACTTCGGCCGGGTGGTTGATGCGCTTCCAAGAAATATCGGTAACGTGCAACAGGCCGTCAACGCCGCCGAGGTCAATAAACGCACCGTAATCGGTAATGTTTTTGACCACACCGTCAAGAACGGAGCCTTCTTTGATCGCGTCGATCAGTTCAGCTCTCGATTCTGCTCTGGTTTCTTCCAGAACAACGCGGCGGGAAACAACGATGTTGCCTCTGACCTTGTCCATTTTCAAAATCTGGAACGGCTGAGAAATGCCCATCAGCGGGGTAATATCGCGGATCGGACGAATGTCGATCTGAGAACCCGGCAAGAAGGCGATGGCGCCGTTCAAGTCAACAGTGAAACCGCCTTTGACGCGGCCAAAGATAACACCGTTGATTCTTTCGTTGGCGTTCATGGCTTTTTCCAGATCCTGCCATACTTCTTCGCGGCGGGCTTTTTCGCGCGACAGAACGATGTTGCCGTCGCGGTCTTCGTAACGGTCAACATAAACTTCAACCGTGTCGCCGATTTTGAGTTCCGGATTTTGACCGAATTCGCGAACCGGAATGCGGCCTTCGGATTTCAGGCCGACATCAACGGTAACGAAATCCGGGTTGATTTTAATGATGGTTCCTTTGACCACCGAACCGATCAGGCCGTTGTCGCCGAACTGCTCATTGAGCAAATCGGCAAAAACCTCATTGGTTTCGGGGATTTGAACTTCTGCTGTATTCATAAAGTAAAAACAATTCAAAATGCCATTCCCGCGGTTATAAGCGGGCGGTCTTGTACGTCGTTAATAAATTGAGCGCAGCGTACCCTGCGCATCAAATCAGCTCATTTATACATTTAAATTATTATTTTTCAAGCGCAATCTGCGTCTTATCGTCAATTTTGCCGGACAATTGTCATTTGGCGCATTTTTCTTCGATCAGCTCGACGGCTTTGGCAGCCACTTCGGCCGCATTCAGATCCGAAGTGTCAAAAATCACGGCGTCTTCCGCCGGTTTTAACGGTGCTGCCGCGCGTTCGCTGTCGCGTTTATCGCGGGCGATCATATCTGCCAGCACTTTTTCAAACTCTGTTTCGATTCCTTTTTGCACAAATTCGTCATAACGGCGCCGGGCGCGGACTTCCGAACCGGCGGTTACAAACAACTTGATATCGGCCTGCGGGCAAACCACGGTGCCGGTGTCGCGACCGTCATAAACCACGCCGGCTGCCGGTGTTCCGTCGGCAAAAGTGGGGTTGAGGGCAAAATCCTGCTGCATTTTGAGGAGTGCGCCGCGCACTTTGGGATGAGCGGAAACAATCGAGGCCGCGCGGCTGCCGATATCGCTGCGAAAATCGCGGTGTTGCGCCAGTTCCATCATTTTAACAAAAGTCAGCTTGGAAGCAACTTCTGCCGCTTGTTCCTCATTATGGATATCAAGCCCTTCGAGCACCATCTCCAGTCCCGTAGCCCGATAAACCATGCCGGTATCAAAATAAGCCAGCCGATAGCGTTTTGCCAGAGCGGCGGCGAGAGTTCCTTTGCCTGCGGCGGCAGGCCCGTCAATTGTGATAATCATATTTTAGCCTGTAACGAAAACTTAACTAACCTTAGTGTATATTCCGGTTAGGAGATAAACTCAAGCCTCCGCGGGAGGTTATTCAGAATTTATTTTGGTTGGGGTTGCAAATTGTCAAAGAATACCGGAATCCGTTTATATGTCGACACATCGCTGGCCATTGGCCGCGAAGTGGTTTTTAATGAGGAGCAAAGCCGCTATTTGGGCGCGGTGATGCGACTGTCGGAAGGCGATGAAATCTTGTTGTTTGACGGTTCAAACGGTGAATTTGCCGCCGAGATTGCCGCTCTCGGCAAAAAAACGGCGTCGGCAACGGTTTGTCGGCAGACCAAAGTTTTTATGCCAGCGGCCGATGTTTGGCTGTTGTTTGCGCCGGTCAAAAAAGACCGCACCGATTTTATTATCGAAAAAGCCACCGAACTCGGCGCCGGTAAAATTATTCCGGTTATCACCAGACATACCATCACCGACAAAGTTCGTACCGAGCGTTTTCGCGCTCAGGCGGCGGAAGCGGCGGAACAGTCGCGGCGGTTGGAGGTGCCGGAGATCGGCAATGCCGTGCATCTGGAAAAATTGCTTAAAGATTGGGATCCGTCGCGCCGGTTGTTTTTTATGGATGAAAGCGGCCGCGGTCTTCCGGCAGTTGAAGCTTTTGGCGGATACAACGGGCCGGCAGCACTGCTGATCGGTCCCGAAGATGGGTTTGCCGAACAGGAACTGAACGATCTGCGTTCGCGTTCCTATGCCCGTGCGGTCAGCCTCGGCTCTTTGATCTTGCGAGCCGAAACGGCGGTGGCTGCGGCATTAAGCGTTTGGCAGGCCGTAAGCGGTTCTTGGAATGGAGGAAAAAATGAAGAAAAAGGCCAATAAACTTCCTCCGGCGCGGCGGGCGGCGGACAAAGCCAAGATTCCGCTTTATCAACGCGAGTTTTACAGTTGGCTGTACGAAAGCCCGCGCCTGACCCGTTGGCTGGACAACCAGCGTCTGCTGAATGTTCTGACTTTTGGTTTCAGTGCCAAAATGCTGCAGTCTTGCGCCGGGGAAATTCCTGTTTCCGCCGAAGTGTTGCAAATGGGAGCAACATTTGGCGATCAAATCGGCGTGGCAGCAGCCAAAGTCGGCCTTTACGGTCATTACGATTTGGTAGATGTCAGTATGGTGCAGCTGCGTCATCAGCGCAACAAGTATTGTTATCTGTATCCGTTTATGCGTTTTATTAACGGCGACGCTTCTGCACCGGCGCGCCGCCGTTATGATATTGTCATTTGTTATATGCTGCTGCATGAGGTGCCGCCGGCAACCCGGGCGCAAATTGTCAATAATGCGCTTGATTGTCTTAAACCGGGCGGCAAAGCGGTGTTTGTTGATTATAACAACTCGCTGATATGGCATCCGCTGCGCTATATCGTCAAATTTGTTAACCGTCTATACCAGCCGTTTGCCGAAAAGCTTTGGAGCAATGAAATTAAAAATTATGCCCGTAACCCGGCGGAGTTTTTCTGGCGCAAAACCACCTTTTTCGGCCGGATGTACCAAAAAGTGGTGGTGACTAAAAAAGAAAGCTTGTATTAAACGGAAAAATCCCCGAACAGCCGGGGATTTTTTTAATATATGATGTCATTTGCAAAACTAAAACAACGCTTTTATTTTTTCGCCGATTTCCAATGCCGGATCCAACCGCTTCATAGCGCCGGTCTGCTCAATGTCATATGAGTTGACATCAACCGCAAAGCCGCCCTCATAAAGCGAGTTGACAAAGCGCAGATGTTTGGGAGATAGCCAGTTTTTGCCGCAAAAAACCAATACCGGTTTGCCCGAACCGCAGGCTTCGCAGGCCATGGAAACGGAGTCGCCGGTAACGATAATG
>CABUAP010000116.1 GCA_902489675.1 uncultured Azospirillum sp.
CTCATTCATCCTCAACAGATTTTCACCGAAAAAAACAATATTCGGTTTCATCATTGCCGGCACGCCGCAGCCGGGACAGACAGTTTCGGTTGTCACCTCCCCCCAAGCCGCAATCACCCGGCCGCAGTTCATACATACCGCTTGGTCAATCTGCCCGTGAATATGATAAACATTACGGTTGCCGGCCTTTTCGTGCAATAAATCGACATTTTGCGTCACCACGCTGACGGTTCCGTTCTTATATTCGTTTTGCAGACGGGTAATTGCCAGATGCGCCGGATTCGGTTCGGCTTGGCGCAAATCCGTTTTCAAATTGTTATAAAAATCGTGTACGGCTTCCGGATTGCGCTCATAGGCTTCAATCGTTGCCACATCTTCGATTCGGTGATTATTCCATAATCCGTCGCTGTCACGAAAAGTCGGGATCCCCGATTCGGCAGAGATTCCGGCACCGCTCAAAATCACAATATCTCCATACATTTCCTTTTCTCCGTCTGTATAAAAAATCAGCGCCCCGCAGCCGGGACACTGACTTTTCCGCTGATTCGAACAACCGCGGCTATTTAATCCACTTGCGCGCTTCTTCCAATTCTTCCATCGTATCGATATCGGCCGGCGCATTTTTATCAAGCGTCAATTCGGTCACGACTTTGGCGCGGATCTGCATACCGTTTTCCAGAGCGCGGAGCTGCTCAAGGCTCTCCCGGTTTTCCAACACCCCGACCGGCAGCTCGACAAACTTCTTCAAAGATTCTGCCCGATACACATAAATCCCGATATGATGATAAAAATCTTGATTTTTGCATTTTTCCGGATTGCGAATAAACGGTGCGGCAGCTCGGGTAAAATACAAACAACGCCCTTCGTTTTCACCTTCGCGCAGCCCCATCACAATTTTCACATTATTTGGTGTGGCTACATCATCGGGATTGTCAAAAACCATACCGACGGTAGCAATATCACAACCCGTGCGCTCAATCATTTCAATCAGTTCGTTATTGACTTCCGGGTTAACATTGACGGCATCGCCCTGAAAGTTAACCACGATGTCATATTTTCCCTCGGGATCAATTTCTTTCAACGCGGCGGCAATCCGGTCGGTTCCCGAAGGCAGCGCAGGGTCGGTCAACACCGCTTTGGCACCAAATGTTTTGCAGGCATCGACAATCACCTGATCGCCGGCGGCAACATAAATATCACCGGGCACATATTTTTTGACATTTTCATACACCCGCTGCAACAGGCTCTTGCCGTTAATATCCAAAAGCGGTTTGTTGGGAAGGCGGGTCGAAGCCATTCTGACGGGAATCATGGTTACAATATTGCTCATATTTTTTTCTCTTATGCAGTTAAAGTTGATGGCAGAATAATAAACTTTTTGACTTTCTTGTCAACTGCGGCAGACGTTTTGTTTTTTTCACCGCTAAATACTTGCAAATAAACGCCGCCTGTAATATAACAGCGCAAAAAAGGATAACCAAACAATGCAAGTGGATATTTTTGATTTTGACCTCGACCGCAGCCTGATCGCCAAAGAGCCGGCCAGCCCGCGCGACACTTCGCGCCTGCTCGACTTGAGCGAAGAAGGTCAAATTACCGATCGTCATTTTTATGACCTGCCGGAGATTCTTCGTCCCGGCGATGTGCTGGTCTTTAACGACACCAAGGTCATTCCCGCCCGTCTTTACGGCGCCCGCGGCGAGGCCAAGGTGGAAGTAACCCTTTACCGGCCGGTTGACGGCATCCGCTGGTGGTCTTTTATCAAAAACGCCAAACGTCTGCACCCGGGGGACACCATCCGTTTTTATACCGACAATATTTCCCCCGAAGAAAGCACGTTTACCGCTTCCGTCATTGAGAAAAAAGAAGACGACGGTGTTTTGATCAGCTTTGACTGCCCGCCCGAACAGCTGGCACCCAACTTGCAGCAATACGGTCTGATGCCGCTGCCGCCCTACATAAAACGCGACAAACCGGGCGAAGGCGGCGTTTGGGACAAATATAACGATAAAGAAAATTATCAAACCATCTATGCCCATTATGAAGGCGCCGTTGCCGCCCCCACCGCGGGGCTGCATTTTACCGACCGCGTTTTCAAAGCGCTGGAAGAAAAAGGGGTAGAAAAAGTTTTTGTCACTCTCCATGTCGGCGCCGGCACTTTTTTGCCGGTCAAAACCAGCGATACCAAAGACCACAAAATGCACGCGGAATATTGCGAAATTTCCGAACAGGCCTGCCGCGCCATCAATAAGGCAAAAGCCGAAGGGCGTCGGGTTATCGCCGTCGGTACCACCTCGCTGCGGCTGCTCGAAACGGCAGCGGACGAAAAAGGTATTTTGCACCCCTTTGCCGGAGATACCAGCATTTTCATCACACCGGGGTACAAATTTCGCATCATTGACATGATTATTACCAATTTCCATCTGCCAAAATCTACCTTGTTTATGCTTATCTGCGCCATTGCCGGCACCGAACGGATGAAAGAGGCCTACCGCCATGCCATCGAACAGCGTTATCGTTTTTATTCTTACGGCGACAGCTCAATTTTAAAATGCGTAAACAAAATTTAAACGCTTGCCTGCTATGATCTCTCCGTCAAGGAGTGTGCCAAAGTGTGGAAAAAATATATCCGATATCTAAAACAGATTCTGCCGCTGATGAAAAACTCGCTGCTGCCGGCATTGCTGCTCGGCGCTGCGTTGGCCGCCTATTTCACCTTGGCGCCTTTTGATGAAAAAGGACAGCAGTTTCTTCATTTCGGTTTCTTTATCATCACTCTTGTTTCGGCAGGTATCCTAATTTATTTCAACCGCAACCGGCCTTTGTTTTTTGTGATCACCATACTCATCGGCTATTGCCTGATCAATTATCTGAAATTTCGGCACGGGATTATCTACAACCTGACCCCGGACTACTACAATCTTTGCTTTTTTACCGCCGTCTGTTTGATGTTTTTCTACTTTCTGCCCAACCGGCCGCTGATTTCGTCAGACACCGTCAACTTCATCATCATTATCTTTGCCGCATTGGCGCTTGGCGAACAACTGAGCCGTTGGCACACAGGCATCGACTTCAGCCGGTTTTTCTGCAACGGCTGCGGCTTGCAGACATTCGGTCTGGCGCTTTTCCTGTCCGTGCTGATCATTATGCTGGTTCACGCTTCGATCCGTGACGAAATTTTAACCACATCATTATTTTTTGCTACCGTCAGCGTAATGCTCGGTTTTTACCTCTCCGACCGTCCGTCGCCGTTGGCATTATTCTTTTTTACCGCCGCACTGACAATTTTGTGCGGGATTATCCACTCAATAAGCTATGCCGCCCGCAAAGATGTCGTCACCGGACTTGATAACGGCAATTCTTTTATCAAAGCCTCGTCTTCCCTGCCGGTAAAGTACGGCCTCGGCATCATCTGTATTGACGATTACAAGCATCTGGCACAGATATTCAAAAAATCCGGCATCGACGAAATCGTCATCCTGATTGCAAAAAAGATCTGCGAACTGGAACCGGACGCCCAAATTTACCGCTGCGGCGCCGATGAATTTATTGTCATTTTTCCGGCAGCGGAAAAAGGTGTTTCGTTTGCCCGCGTTGACAACATCCGCCGCACGATTGCCGCCTCCGAATTTATGTTAAGCGGCCGCAAAAAAGCGCTCAAATTAACGGTTTCCTGCAGTGTGGCAGATAAAAAACGCAGTGATGCCGATGTCTTTGAAGTCTTTATGCGGGCAAGAAAAATTTTGCAAAAAACTTACAAATTTACCCAAAACATCACTTCGCAGGCCTGATAAAACGCCGCCAAAACAGCCAAAGGCCAAACACCAACAGCGGCAAGGAAAGCATCTGCCCCATGGTCACAAAGCCAAAATAAAAACCAAGCTGCGCATCCGGCTGGCGAAAATTCTCCAATCCGATACGGAAAACGGCATAAAAGATGACAAACAAGGCCGAAACCGTTCCTTTGCGTTCGCGCACCCGGGGAACAAATCGCCATAAGAGGTTCAAAATACAGAGCATCAGCAGCCCTTCGCAAAAGGCCTCATACAGCTGTGACGGATGCCGGGGCAAATAACCGCCGGAAGGAAAACGCACCGCCCACGGCACATCGCTCACCCGTCCCCACAATTCATCGTTGACAAAATTGGCCAATCGACCGAGAAACAACCCGATCGGCGCATAAAGCGCAGCCATATCCGTCAATTGCCAGAAATCGAGCTGATGTTTATGCGCGGCATACCACAGCCCCAGAACAGCCCCGGCCGCACCGCCGTGAAAAGACATCCCACCATGCCAGATTGCCAAAATCTGCCACGGTTCCTGCCAAAAGGCCGCCCCGCCGTAAAACAAAGCATATCCCAGCCGCCCGCCGACAATAATCCCCAGCGTCACATAAAAAATCACATCCTCAACCGCCGGCTTGGCAAAATCCAACCGGTATTTTTTCGTATCGCGCAACAGCCACATCCAAGCTAAAACAATCCCGGCCAAATAAGCCATCGAATACCAGCGCACGGCAAAACCGCCGATCGAAAACATTATCGGCGAAATATCGGGAAACTCTAATCCTGTCATACCAACTCCTGCTTTTATTCTGTTTCAACTACCG
>CABUAP010000117.1 GCA_902489675.1 uncultured Azospirillum sp.
GGTCGGCTGGATGGCGCAGGAAAATCGCGACCGATTCGGGGCGCTGATTTATGACGGGCAGGCGATAAGCACCTTCAAATCGCAGCAAAACCGGGCACATTTGTTGGCGGTTTTGAAAAAGATTTCGGAAACCGGGCAAAAAATTTTGTCGGAAACCGCATTAAAAGAAAAGAACGGCAGCCTTGCACGGCCGTTGCAGACCATGTCCAAATTGATCAAAAGCCGGGCGGCGGTGTTTGTTATCAGCGACTTTGCGGCGTTTGGCGAAGCGGAAAGGAATGCGCTGGCGGCTCTTTCTAAAAAAGGGCAGGTATTTTGCATCAATGTGTTTGATTTATTGGAAGAATTGGCGCCTCAAAACGGTGAATATATGGTGGAGCAAAACGGACGCAGTTTGGTGTTTGACAGTCGTCCGCCGGCTTTTAAGCGGGAATATCAGAGCTATTTTGCCGCCAAAAAAGCGGTGGTGCGTGAGTTTTGCCGCAGATTTAACTGTCGATATATGGAAGTGCGTACCGATGTTGATATTTTCCGCCAATTGAAATTTATTTAACGGTATAGTTGACAAAAAAATTTTTTGGTGATATTTTCAAATCCAAATTATTTTGTAAAAAAGAGAGAATTTAATGGTTAAAACGAATGAGAATAACGCATACCGCAGAGGTCAAGAGCTGTTGGACCAGGGTATGTACAAAGAAGCGATTGCCCAGTTCGACGAAGCAATCAAAGAACAGCCGCAGTCTTGGAAAGCCCTCAATTCTAAGGGATTTGCCCTGCAGAAATTAAGCAAATATACAGAAGCCGTGGAGTGCTTTGATAAGGCGTTGGAGCTTAATCCGCAGTCGGTCGAAGTGATCAATAATAAAGGGGTTACGCTGTCTATGCGCGGCCTTTATAAAGATGCGATCGCACAGTTTGATCAGGCCGTGACCAATGATCCGACTTCGCTTGAGGCCTTGAACGGCAAAGCAATTGCTTTGCAGCATATGTATTTGTACAAAGAAGCGCTGGATGTTTTGGAACAGGCGATGAAGATCGACAACAGACATACTCAGACGCTGCTCAGCATTGCCGTTACATTGCAGAAGCTGAAACAGTTTGAACGGGCAATTTCTTTCTTTAAGAAAGTGCTGACCTATGATAAATCAAATATTAAGGCATGGAACGGTATCGGTGTAACCTATCAGTTGATGGGGGATAATAATTCTGCTTTGAAATGTTTTACCAAGATTTTGAACATCAACAGCCGCGAAATTCAGGCGTGGATCAGTATCGGTTTTGTTTATCAGAAAATGATGAAGTTCAATGATGCTCTCAAATGCTATAAAAAAGCACAGATGGTTAATGAAAACCGTTATCACCACAAGTTGTATGACGGTTTGGCCAGCTGTTTGACAAAGTTGTCCGAATTTGATCAGGCGATTGAGATTTATAAGCAGATTTTTCAGATTGAAGAAGGCAAAAAGAAATGGGATGCCCAACGTTCTATTAAATTTGTCAGCAAATTGAAACGTAAAAAAGCAACCGGTATGTTGCCGGATCTGGTTTCTGCCGACAGTGAGTAATTTATTGTTGCTCTTTTATAAAAAGCTCCCCAAAACCGGGAGCTTTTTTTATTACATTTCTTACAGAAAACCCCGAGTTTGTTCGGAGCTGAATGCAAAGGTGTCGTTAGACACCGCTCCACACCTTTGAGCGTGGTCAAAACGTTAGGTTTTTTAGTCGATTTCGCCCTCTCTGTTTGTGGGGGGATCTATGGTTGAATGTCTATGTCAGCAGGCAGATGCAGACATTTCGACCACGCCGTCAGGCTTGTGCAGATTTAGGGCAGGGGGGGATGGTTAATGTTACTTGCGTTAGCTGGCGGAAGTTTATTGGGCAGTTTTTTCGTAAGTTGCCGGGGAGAATAATGAAACTTCTTAATAGCCATAGTCGTTTGCATAGCGACTGAAACAATTATGCCGACGATTTGTTCAAGTGAACAGATGTCGGCGATAAGGTTTTGGCCAAATAAGCCGAGCCGTTGAGAAACCTTAGATACCCTCCTCAAGCACTATTCAGCAGTTTCGCTAATGTTATAATGCACCGTGATTTTATGACGCAGAGACTTAATCGCTAGCGGCAAATAAAATTATAAGTAGGATGGCATTGGCCAAACTGTCCGCAGAATTTGCTTTTAAGAAGCCCTTACTGCACAAAACTCCTTGCAAATACAGTCGGTATTTTCTGCGTCGTTTTGCTTGTAATCATCTTCTTAAGAGACAAACTGAATGGTACTCGGGGAAGTTATTTAAGGTCTTAAATACGTTTTTCGAACATCCGCCCACCTTTTTTGGGTGGGTTTTGTTTTAACAAAATCATAAGGATGTTTGGAAATGAAAAAACTCTTTTTATCTTTAGCTGCGGTGCTGCTGTTGTCCGGTTGTGCTACGATTGTACGTGACAGCACACAGTCTATCCCGATTGATGCTAACACGGATAAAGTTAATATCAAAATTACCAACCGAATGGGGAGAACAGTCTTTGAGGGGCAAACTCCGGCTATTGTTTCGCTTAAAACAGCCCAAAACGGTTATTTTTCGCCGGAACAATATGTGGTGGAAGCCTCCAAGCCCGGCTATATGCCGATCAAGAAGGAAATTGATTGGCACATCAGCGGGTGGTACATTGTCGGTAACCTTCCCGCTTGGTTGATTGGCGATCCTTTGACCGGGAAAATGTATTATTTGGATGAAGAAATTTATCTCAATATGATACCGGACGGACGTAAATAGAGTTGTCTTATGTGTTTCGTGTTTATTCGCTTGGGTTAAAAATATCAAATCCCCGGTTTAAAATTATATAACCGGGGATTGACGGGGATAAAATAAAGGTTGGCAGATTATTGTTGAACTTTGGCAGCGGCTTGGTTAACTGCGGCCTGAGTTTTTTGGGCGGCAGCGGATACACTGTCGGCAGTTTTTTCGGCACCGTTGTTGACGGCCTCCTGAGTTTTTTCAATAGCTTCGTTTTGTTTTGTCTTGTCGGCTCGGTCATCAATTGCTTTTTTGGTGTCGCTGACCAGTTGCTGGGTTCCGTCGGCAATATTGCTGCCGACTTGAGCAACGGTTGAGTCTTCTGTTATTTTGCCGTCATAGATACCTTTGGCAACGAGATAGATAACCAAAATAACTGCAACATAAAAAATATATTTTAAAATGGTTCCCATAAGACTTTCCTCTCAAAAAAATATTACTGATTTCCAGATAATCAGGGATGTGTATTTTTCAAGATAAAATGATTGTTTTATTTTTGCACAAATAAGGGGGGAGATTTATTTGACAGGGCGGAATCCGATAAAATTCTGCGCTGCCAAATTGTCCTGAAACACAAATGTCTATCTCAAGGCCGCGCAGTTCTGATGGATGGGCTGACAGGGCTGTATCTGCCCGGTATGTTCAAACCATAACCATTTCTCAGTAAAACGGAGGGGGCCTAACGGATACCAACCTGACGTTTGACCACGTTCAAAGGCGGGGCTGAATGCCGGGGAATGCAATAAAAAACGGCAGACATTTGAGTTGTTTGCCGTTTTGTCCGTTGAACCATAAAGTTCGTTTCTATTTTAGTTTAGTTTTCAAGTCTTTGATTAAGCCGTCAATGCCTGTCGGGGACTTTTTGATAAACGCGGTATATTCGTTACGAGCGGTAATTGCCAGACTGACGTTTTCGATAATGATGTCAACAATTTTGTAATTGCTGCCGGTTTGTTTGACGCGCCAAACAACGGTTGCCGGTTTTCCTTGGGGCATCGGCACTTTGGAGTTGACGAATATTTGGTTGGTCGAGGTCGAAGGCGAAGTTCCCTCAAAGATAAAATCTTTACCTTTGAATTCGTCAAAGCGTTTGGACCATGTTTTGACATTGAGCTGACGATAGAGCTCGATAAATTCATCTTTTTGGCTTTGAGAAGCGGTGCGCCAATAGCGTCCGAGCACAAATTGTCCGATAAATTTCAAATCCAAAGCTTCGTTAAACAATTTTTCGAAACGTTTGTCTTTTTCGGTTTGAGAAACATTAGAATCGATAATTTCCTCAATTCCCTCTTTGGTGATTTTTTTTACAAAATTTTCTGCTTTTTCAGCATCAACCGAAGCCGAGGCAGAAAAAGCCGTCAGCAAAAATGCCGATAACAAAATTGTAAAAATATTTTTTTTCATGATGCTGTTTCCTCTAAATTGTATTAATCTTCGTCATCCATATCGAAGTCAAAATCATAACTGGCCGCAGGATTCTGCTGATTGCCGGCGCAGAGCCTGTTCATGGCCTGCCGATTTTGGATGTAGGCAGAACGAACCGTAGTGTAATAATCGACCGAGTTGCTTTCCAGATCATTTAGCAGATCAAGTGCCCGTTCGCGAGTATTGATGATGACGACGCCGGCATAGCTGTAGGATATTTTGTCAGCATAGTTTTTGTCGTTGAGCAATCCCCAATACATCGGGTTAGCCACACCGTCGGCGACATAGGCTGTCAATGAGCGGGGAGTGGCAGGGCCGATAAACGGCACAACGATAAACGGGCCG
>CABUAP010000118.1 GCA_902489675.1 uncultured Azospirillum sp.
CTGGTGAAATTCGACAAAAAGAAGATGAAGTTAATGCTTTTTGGGTGGATGAAGATGAAATTCCTTATCAGGATATGAGAGAAGCCGATCGGAATTTTTTACCGGAGATTATGGCCGGAAAGTTTGTAAAAAGACGCTTTATGTACGATGAAAATTTTCATGTGACCGATATTGTCGATTTGGCATGACAAACCAAAACATTTTCGACGTCTGGTTTGATAAATTTTTTTTGATTATATCAAGTGTGTAAAATTCTCAGACATTTTTTACTCCGTTTTTTTGGCGGCAGATGCAGTCGATGAGATGATCATCGATAAAACCGGTTGCTTGTAAAAAAGCATAACAGATTGTCGAACCGAAAAATTTGAAGCCGCGTATTTTCATATCCCGACTGATTGCGTCTGATTCTGCTGATGAGGCCGGGATATCGCTTAACGAGCGAAAATTATGGATAATCGGCTTTTGCTGCGGCAAAAATGATAAAATATAGTTGTAAAAACTGCCAAACTCTTTTTGGATATCCATAAACAAACGGGCATTCGTGATTGTAGATTTTATTTTCAGCCGGTTTTTGACAATGCCGTCAAAATGCATCAATCGTTCAATATCTTTGTCATCCATTCGGGCAATCAATCGGAAATCAAAATTGCAGAAAGCTTTCCGGTAGCCCTCTCTTTTCCTTAAAATTGTGATCCAGCTTAGCCCGGCCTGCGCGCTTTCCAAAACCAAAAACTCAAACAATGTTTGGTCATCGGTGAATTTTTTTCCCCACTCATCATCATGATAGCGGGTATAGAGATTATCTGTTCCGCACCAGCCGCAGCGCCCGTTTATTATATCTTGCATGGTTGTCATCCGTTTATTTCTTTTGCCGTTTCAGTAAAACGCATCACCGATTGAAAATCAAGTTAATATTTTTTAATACGATGCTCAAATTGTGTGTATATATAATTAGGTATAAGGTGCAATTTTGCACTTGACATTATACCCTGTATGGGTATATAACGATAATACCCTCGGGGGTATATACAACAGAAAGGAAAAGAAATGAGTAAATGTAATAACCCAAAATGTACTTGTGAAGATTGCCAATGCGGCGATAACTGCCGTTGCGGTGAAGAATGCCATTGCAATGACGGCTGCAACTGCGGTGATAATTGCCAGTGCACACCGGAAAATAAATGCAGCGAAAAATGCTCCTGCGGTAATAAATAGGTGCTTTTTTATGCGGTAAAAGCCGGAACCAAACGACAGTTCCGGCTTTTTTAATATTTGCGGATCAGGAGGAGAGAGAAATCAATGGAAAAGCATAATCCGAACCATTTGGAAAATATCCCCCGTTTAAACCGAATTTCCGGACAAATAGAAGGGGTGAAAAAAATGATTGAAGACGGACGCTATTGTCCGGATATTCTGACGCAGCTGCGAGCGGTGCGTTCGGCGGTCAAGGCGGTGGAAGCCAATATTTTACAAAAGCATCTTCGGCATTGCGTTGCACAGTCTTTTGCCGATGAGGCAGCAAGAGAAGAAAAAATAGAAGAACTGAAAACGTTGTTTGGGCGTTACGGAGAATAAAAAACGGCAACCAAACAGCCCGGGCAAAAATAAAAACGGTATACCTGAAGGGTGTACCGTTTTTATTCATAGCGAAATATTTTTATTTTATTCTTTTGCAGACAGGGTAATTGCGTCCCTGCATGGCAAGGAAAAATTCGCCGTCTTGCTTGGTGAAAGAAACCATAGAAACGGTGTCTTCATATTTCTCACCGGCCGGGGAGAGGGTTTTGGTCAAAACATGGTCAATGCCGTTGGCACGAACGATCATCGAGTTGTCGTTCAAAACCGTAACCCGGATGATCTGATCTCCGCATTTATAACTTGCCTGATCTTTAACATCGACACTGCGGGAACAGGCCATAACCAACAGCGACAATCCGAGAATCCAATATTTCATAATATTTACCTTTCGTTATGTGAATAATGACCATGACCATATAATCATGCTTTGAATAATATAAAGGTACGGCAGGTAAAACCTTAGGATAGGGGCTTGAGCCTTAAAAAAATCATTCCAGGTTGCGTTTAAACGTCATGGCGGCAAATCCGAGGGTGGCAGCGGCAATGGCGAGGAGCGGCAGCAGATTGATCCCGACGTCTGCTAAGTTCATATTTTTCAAAAATAACCCGTTGCCGATCTGGATAAAAAAGCGGATCGGGTTGGCATAAGTGAGATATTGCAAAAATTGGGGCATATCTTCGATCGGAGAAACAAAACCGGAAAGTAAAATCGCCGGCATCATAAATGCAAATGCGCCGAGGATGGCCTGTTGCTGATTGCGGCAAATCGAGGAAATGAACAGTCCGACCCCGACAAAAGAAAGCAGAGCGATAAGAGATGCAAAAACAAACAAAATAAAAGATCCGGTGAACGGTATTTCAAAAAAGATAATGGCGGCAAAAATCATAATCGATTGGAGCAGCAAAGCGATCACCAGCGGCGGTACGGTCTTGCCGATAAGAATTTCTATGGCGGTGTAGGGACTGACAATCAGCTGTTCAAACGTGCCGATTTCTCTTTCGCGGGCAACGGATAAAGAAGTCAGCATCAGGGTAATAACCAGCGCAAGAATAACAATCAGAGAGATAACCAAATACCATTGATAGATCGCATTGGGATTAAACCAGGTTCTGGTTATAAGCGAAACGGATGCGCCGGTTTCAGATATTGCCTTTTGCGAATAGGCGGCGGCAATTTGGGTGATATAACTGTTGATGCCGGAGGCTGTGACCGGGGTTCTGCCATCCAAAATTAACAGAATATCGGCATTTTGGTCTTTTTTCAGTATTCGGGCAAAATCCTGTCGGATAACTAAGACAGCCTGAATTTTTTCGGTTTTAAGATCTTGACGGGCTTGTTCAAGGCTGTCGGTGCGGATAATCTTGCCAAACCAGCGCGAGTTTTCCACCGCGGCAATCAGCTCTCGGGATTCGAGTGTTTGAGAATAGTCTATCACGGCAAGGTCTGCATTTTTGGTTTCCATCGTCAGGATATTGGCAAACAGCGTCAGTTGAATCAGCGGCGGCGCAATAATAATGATACGGCTTTTGGGATCATGAAGGATCGTCAAAAACTCTTTTTTGATCAACGCCCACAAGCGATTAAGTTTTTTAAGCATCCAACCTCCTTGCTGTTTTTTTATAAACCAGCAGTGAAAAGAATAACCCCAGCAAAAACAGAAACAATGAACTGGTCAGCGCATTCTGCCACACCGTACCGGCCAAAAATTCGTTTTTAATAAAGCTGACATAATGTGTCGGCGGCAAAATTTTGGTCAGCCAGCGGAAGAAGGGCGGCATGGAAAGAATGGGAAAAACCACGCCGGACATCATCAAAGCCGGCAGGAATCCGGCAATCAGCGAAACCATGCTGGCCAAGAGCTGATCGCGCAAAACGCTGGAAATGATCAGCCCGATCCCGAGCGAAGCATACAAAAATAATGCGCTGACGGCAAACAGCGCCATATAGCTGCCGCGAAAGGGCAGGCCGAAGACAACAATGATCACGAACATACTGAACGAAAGTGACAGCATTCCGACCACAAAATAAGGAATATATTTCCCGAGCACAATATGTATCGGTTTGATGTTTGAGGCCAGCAGCGCTTCCATGGTTCCCCGTTCCCATTCTCGGGATACGACCAGCGCCGTGAGCAAAATGCCGATCAAAGTCATGGTAACGGCCAGCGAGCTGGGAACCAGTGCCCGCCGTCCGTCGGCATTTTGGTTATATTGATAGCGGGCTTGGATATTAACCATGGCTTTATTGGGAACAGAAAAACCGCTTTGCCGCAGCCAGTCGTTTACAATTTGTCCGACGTAATTTTGCGTATAGCCGACTTGGTTAAAATTGGCACCGTCGGTAATAAGCAGCAGCGAGGCTTGTTTTCCGGCAGCCAGCCGGCGCGAAAAGTCTGCGGGAATGGTCAGGACGCCTTGGATTTTTGAACGGGTAAGCTCTTTGTACATCAGTTCTTTGTCGTTATATTCGGCAACGCTCATAAACTTATTTTGACCGAGAGATTTGACCAGTTCCTCCACCTTGGGATTGATATCGTCGTTTTTGATCCCCAGCCGGACATTGGCGGAATCAAGGTTGATACCGTATGTGTAAATAAAAAGCAGCAATGTCGGCAGCACAAACGCAATGATCAGGCTGGAGGGATCGCGGATAATTTGCAAAAATTCCTTTTTGATAAAGGCCAAAGTCATTTTCATGCCGTTTCTTCCCCCTTTTGCAAAATGATATTGATAAAGGCTTCTTCCATAGTGCGGGCATTTGATTGTTGTTTCAACTCTCCCGGGGTGCCGGTGGCGATGGTTTCTCCCCGGTAAAACAGGCTGATGCGGTTGCAAAACTCGGCTTCATCCATAAAATGGGTGGTGATCAAAACGGTGACTCCTTTTTGCGCTAATGAAATAATGTGATTCCAAAATTCGCGGCGGGTAACAACATCAACACCGGAAGTCGGCTCATCCAAAAACAGTACCGGCGG
>CABUAP010000119.1 GCA_902489675.1 uncultured Azospirillum sp.
ATATCGTTAACAAACCGGATAATTTATCTTCTCTGTATCGTTTGCATTTTGTTTTTACGGTGAAATATTTTAATTGCATTCGGTAAAAAATAGAATATAATCAGCAAAGCTAAAGTTAAAAGAGGTATAATAATGAAAAGATATTTTGCATCAGTTTTGATGAGTAGTGTTTTATTGTGTTCCCCGGTTAGAGCAGAAACCATTTTCGAAGCTCTGGGCGAGGCATACGGAAGCAATCCCGATCTGCAGGCGCAGCGGGCATACCTGCGTGCGGTCGACGAAAATGTGGCAATTGCCAAATCCGGTTTTCGTCCGAGTATTGATTTGATCGGTGGTTATACCGACACCCGCAATAATAATGACAGCGACAATACCGATGACGGCAGCCGGGCTTCTTCCGTCGGAGCAAAAATTACCCAGCCGCTGTTTAACGGTTTGTCTACCTACAATTCGGTAAAAGCTGCCGACAGCAATGTTCGTGCGGAACAGCACAATCTGTCAAATTATGAACAATCGGTGTTTTTGAGTGCATCCGAAGCCTATCTGAATGTTGTTCGTGATACAGCAATTGTCGATTTGCAAAAAAGTAATGAAAAACTGCTGAAAAAACAATTGGATGAAACAATTGAACGTTTTAATGTCGGTGAATTGACCCGTACCGACGTGGCTCAGGCAAGATCCAGCCTTTCGCAGGCAACCGCCAGCCGTATCAGCGCGGAGGGCAGCCTTCAGGTTTCTCGCGCCGTGTACAAACAGGTGATTGGCAAACAGCCGGAAAATTTGAGTGAACCCAATAATATTCACGAGTTTCTGCCGGCAACTTTTGATCAGGCTTTGAGTTATACAATGAATAATAACTATGAGGTTTTGGCGGCCAAAAAGGCGCTTGAGGCCAGCGAATATACCGTTAAGGCCAATTACGGCGCATTGCTGCCGCAAATTGCCGCAACCGGCGAAGTGGCGCAGGTGAAAAATGATCCGAAACATCGTGGCTTAAATGACGCGACCGTCGACAGTGTGGAATTTGGCATCAATATGACCATCCCGTTGTATGACGCCGGTGAAAATCGTGCCAAAATCCGCCAGAGCAAATATACCAAATGGCAAGCACACGAAATGGTTTTGAGCGCAGAGAGAGCCGCCGTTTCCGACATTACCAGTTATTGGGAGTCGATGGTGGCTAACGATGCCATGATCAAAGCTCTGCAAGATCAGGTTAAGGCTAACGAGATCGCTCTTGACGGCGTGAAAAAAGAAGAAGCTCTCGGTAATCGTACGGTTTTGGATGTGTTGAACGCTTTTCAGCTGTTGCTCGATTCTAAGGTTGAAGTTGTGAAGGCGCGCCGCGAATATTATTTGTCGGCCATGCAGGTCATGCAGGCTATGGGTAAATTGACGGCCGAGAACCTGAAACTTGATGTTGAATTGTATCATCCGAAGAAATATTATAAGGAAACCCGCGGCAAATGGCTTTCTTTGTCGGCGGATGATTAATACGGGAAAATAATATGGCAGCAGAACAGGAACACAAAGAACTTTCAATGGCCGAAATCTTGGCCTCTATCCGCAAAATTCTTGAGGAAAGCGGGGCAGACGAAGCGTTGCGCCGTAAGGAAGAAGAAGACGAGGTGTTTGAATTGGATTCGTCCATGATCGTCCGCGAAGAACCGCAGCCGGTTTTGAAGTCGGAGATTCCTTCTGCTGCGCCCGGCCGCTTAATGTCCGAGGCTTTGAAAATGCAAGCAGCGGAGGAGGTGATTGCAGATGAGGCGGCGTCGGTGTATTTTGCACCGAAAATGCCCCAAAAAACCGTTTCCGAAGTGGCGGCGGATGAAAAATTAACTGCCGCGGCCGAAAAGAGTAATTTGGCCGTTGAGCGCAATATGCCGGCGGAAGAAATCTTTGCTTCCGCGGTTGAAAAGCAAGACGACGTTGTACCTGCCGCGGCAAGCCGGGCGACACAAACAGAAAAAGCTGCGGCTGATGTGTCTGAAGAGATTATTGACAGTTTTACCCGTATGTTTGAACAAAACGATTTTCGTCGTCGGGCAGAGCTGCCGGCGTTTGATGCCGATGCTCTCCTGCGCGGAATTGTCAAACAAACGGTGGCTGAAAAGCTGGATAACAAGATGCTGCAGGAAATGGTAAGAGAAACAGTCATTCCGGTTTTGGAAGAGTGGCTGTCCCATTATCTGCCGAAACTGGTTGCCGAAGAAGTTGAACGAGTGATGGTAAAGGCCGGCAGACGCTGAGCGGATTTTTCCCCCGGCGCCGGCCTCCCTGTTTGCTGCCCCGAAGGTGTGAAAACTTTGCGGGCTGTTTGCTTTTTTATGATCACATTTGTTAAAATTGGAAAAAAATATGTTAGATAAGACTTACGACCCGAAAAATTTTGAAGAAAAAATTTATGCCGAGTGGGAAGCCGCCGGTGATTTCAAGCCGAATATGAATAAAAACAAAGAAGCCTTTGCCGTCGTTATTCCGCCGCCGAACGTTACCGGTGTTTTGCATATGGGACACGCGCTGGATGATACCTTGCAAGATATTTTGATTCGCTATAACCGTATGCTCGGTAAAAATGTTTTGTGGCAGCCGGGTATGGACCATGCCGGTATTGCTACCCAGATGGTGGTTGAGCGCAATCTGGCGGCAGAAGGTATTACCCGTCATGATCTCGGCCGCGAAAAGTTTATCGAAACCGTCTGGCAGTGGAAAGAAAAATCCGGCGGCACCATCTGTAAGCAGCTGCGTCGTTTGGGGGCTTCCTGCGATTGGTCGCGGGCGCGCTTTACCATGGATGAAGGCCTGTCGCGCGCAGTACGCAAAATCTTTGTCCGCCTTTACAAAGACGGTCTGATTTATAAGGCCAAAAAATTGGTTAATTGGGATTCCAAATTTATGACCGCTGTTTCCGATTTGGAAGTTGTGCAAAAAGAAACCGTCGGCAAAATGTACTATTACAAATATCCGATCAAGGGAGAAGAGGGCGAGTTTATCCATATTGCCACCACTCGGCCGGAAACCATGTTCGGCGATACCGCAGTGGCCGTTTCCAAAGATAATGAAAAATTGAAACACCTGATCGGTAAAGAATGCATTATTCCGATCATCAACCGGGCGATTCCGATTGTGGCCGATGACCATGCCGATCCGGAAAAAGGCACCGGCGCGGTTAAAATTACTCCGGCGCACGATTTCAATGACTTTGAAGTCGGCAAACGACATGACTTGCCGTTGATCAATATTTTAAATCCGGATGCCACGTTAAACGAGAATACGCCGTTTGCCGGCATGGATACCCAGAGCGCCCGCAAAGAAACCATTGCCAAGCTGGAAGAATTGGGCTTTATGGAAAAAATTGAAGACCATCCGATGGTTATTCCCTACGGCGACCGTTCCAATGTTGTCATTGAGCCGATGCTGACCGATCAGTGGTTTGTTGATGCACCGACATTGGCCAAAGAAGCCATCCGCGCGGTAGAAGACGGCGAAATGCAGTTTGTGCCGAAGTCTTATGAAAAGACTTATTTCGAGTGGATGCGCAATATTCAGCCGTGGTGTATTTCCCGCCAGCTGTGGTGGGGACACCAGATGCCGATCTGGTACGGACCCGACGGTGAGATCTTCTGCGAAGAAAATGAAGAGGAAGCGCAGGCCGCTGCCGATAAACATTATGGATCCCGGGTTGAACTGACGCGCGAAACCGATGTGCTCGACACTTGGTTTTCTTCCGGCCTGTGGGCTTTTTCAACCTTGGGCTGGCCGGATAAGAGCGAATACTTGGATACTTTTTATCCGACTTCGGTTCTTGTGACCGGTTTTGATATCATCTTTTTCTGGGTTGCCCGGATGATGATGATGAGTATGTATGTGATGAAAAAAGTTCCGTTCAAAAAGGCTTATATCCATGGTCTGGTACGCGATGAACAAGGGCGAAAAATGTCCAAGTCCAAAGGCAATACCGTTGATCCGATGGAAATCATCGAAAAATATGGCGCGGATGCGTTGCGCTTCTTTATGGCGGCGATGGAAACACAAGGACGCGACATCAATGTTTCGGAATCAAGAATCCAAGGTTATCGCAATTTTGCGACCAAGCTGTGGAATTCTGCCCGCTTTGGCGAAATGAACGAATGCGCGCTGCCGGCAGATTTTGACGAAAATGGCGTTAAGCATCCGGTCAACCGCTGGATCATTGCCAAAGTCAAAGAAGCGACCAGAGAATTGACCGAAAATATGGATAATTTCCGTTTTTCCGATGCGGCTAATACGGTTTATCAGTTCGTCTGGGGGGCGTTCTGCGACTGGTATATCGAAATGATTAAGCCGATTTTGTATGGTGACAATGAGGAAGAAAAAGCGGAAACCCGCGCGGCATTTGCTTGGGTTCTGAACCGTATCCTGATCATTTTGCATCCGTTTATGCCGTTTATTACCAGCGAGCTGTGGAACAATACCGGTGCGCACGGTGAACGGCTGATTAATGCCGCTTGGCCGAAAAACGAGAGCAAAATGATCAGGATACGGTTCAGAAC
>CABUAP010000120.1 GCA_902489675.1 uncultured Azospirillum sp.
AACGAAGAAACCCCGTGGCAGGGAGAAGCAAATCCGGAAAAAGTCGTCAAATTCCGCCGGATAAAAAAAAGCGGCGGGTTCAACTTTGATGGCAGCGCCAAACTGATTGCGGCCGCCGTAGCCGCTTTGTGGCTGGCATCCGGTTTTTATCAGATACAGACCAATGAACAAGGCGTGGTGCTGAGATTCGGCAAATATGTCGACACCACCGAACCGGGGCTGCATTATCATCTGCCCTACCCGATCGAAACGGTCGAAAAAGTCAGCATGACCCAAGAACGAAGCATCAATCTCGGGGTGGCGGAAAGCAGCCGCATTTCCAATGTTTCCCGCGCTTTTACCGAAAGCCATATGCTGACCGGTGACGAAAATATCGTTGACATCAATTTGACGGTGGTCTGGCGAATTAAAAATGCCAAGGACTATTTGTTCAATATGCGCAGCCCCGATCAGACGGTAAGTGTGGCCGCACAGTCGGTTTTGCGCGAAATTGTCGGGCAGTCGAAAATGATGCCGATCATTTCGGGAGATCGCGGCAAAGTGGAAGAAGACACCAAGCTTGAACTGCAAAAAGTGCTTGATGACTTTGGTTCCGGGGTAGAAATCGTGCGTGTCAAACTGCAAAAGGCCGATCCGCCGAAACAGGTGGTCGACGCCTTTAACGAAGTTCAGCGCGCCAAAGCCGATATGGAAAGATTTAAGAACGAAGCGGAAGCTTATCGCAACGAGGTAGTCCCCAATGCCCGCGGTCAGGCTTCGCAGATTTTGCAGGGAGCGGAAGCTTACAAAGAAGCGGTTGTCAACAAGGCCAAAGGTGAAGCCGAACGTTTTAACTCGGTTTATCAGGCCTATAAAAAAGGCAAGGACGTAACCGCCAAGCGTTTGTATTTGGAAACGATGGAAAATGTTTTGAAAAACTCCGACAAAGTGATTCTTGACCCTTCCGCCAAGGGCAACGGCGTGGTGCCGCTGCTGCCGTTGAACAGTTTGAAATAAGGAACCGATGACCATGAGTAAAATTCAATATGTTTTGATTGTGCTGGCCGCAGCCGTTGTTATTCTGGCCGCCGGCAGCATCTATACCGTCAACCAAGGCGAACAGGCACTGGTTCTGCAATTCGGCCGTCCGGTCAGAGTGGTAAAAGATCCGGGGCTGAAACTCAAAATCCCGATGATACAGAACGTCGTTTTCTACGATGCGCGGCTGCTCAATCTGGATCCTCCGGCACAGGAAGTGGTTTTAAATGATAAAAAGCGTTTGGACGTGGACAGCTTTACCCGTTATCGGATCGTTGATCCGCTGAAGTTTTACAAAACCGTGCGCACCGAATATCAGGCGCAGAGCAAACTGGCGGAAATCGTTAATTCCTCCATCCGCAAGATCCTCGGCCGCAGCACCTTACAGGAACTGTTGTCGCAGAAGCGCACCCAAATCATGAACGATATCAGCGCCGCGGTTAAAATTGATGCCGAGCAGATCGGCGTCAGCGTTGCCGATGTGCGTATCCGTCGCGCCGACTTGCCGCTTGAGGTGCTGCAGGCTATTAATGCCCGGATGAAAACCGAACGCGAACGCGAAGCCAAAGAGTTCCGTGCGCAAGGTTCTCAGGAAGCGCAAAAAATAAAAGCCAGTGCCGATAAAGAAAAAACCATTATTTTGGCTGACGCCGAAAAACAAGCGCAGATTATCCGCGGTCAAGGCGATGAGCAGGCAATTATCATCTGGAACAATGCGGCCGGACAAGATATGGAATTTTTCACGTTCTATCGTTCGCTTGAGGCTTATAAAAATGCGCTCTCTGACGGCAATGCATCAATGGTTTTGTCGCCCGAAAGCGAGTTCTTTCAATTTTTCCGCAAATCGATGAGATAAAAATATGCTTCGTTTACGACTTTTGCTGATCATTTTGTGCGGAATGGGTGCGGTATTCCCGGCGCGGGCGCAGTATGGTTTTCCGTCATTTGCCGATTTGGCGGAAAAACTGATCCCGACCGTGGTCAATATCTCCACCATCCAACAGCCCGACCAGATCAATATCCCTAACCCGAACAGCAACAGCGACGGGGAATATTATGATCCGCTGGAAGGCCGGGTCGCGTTGGGCTCGGGTTTTATTATCAGTGATGACGGATATATCATCACCAACTATCATGTGATTGAAAACGCCGAAGTCGTAAATGTGGTGCTGTTTGACAACACCGAGGTTGAGGCAGACATTATCGGCGGCGATGAAAAAACGGATATTGCTCTGATCAAAATCGAACCGCCGTTTGAGCTGGACAAAGTTACTTTCGGCGACTCTGACGCTATCAGGGTCGGTGACTGGGTGCTGGCAATCGGCAATCCGTTTGGGCTGGGCGGCAGCGTTACCGCCGGCATTGTTTCCGCCAAATCGCGGGATATTGCGGCCGGTCCTTACGACAATTTTATCCAGACCGATGCCGCGATCAACCAAGGCAGTTCCGGCGGCCCGATGTTTAACACCAAAGGCGAAGTTATCGGCATCAACTCCGCCCTCTTCTCTACCTCGGGCAACAATATGGGAATTGGTTTTGCCATTCCGATCAATATTGTTGAGTGGATTGTCAAACAGTTGGAACAAAGCGGCGAAGTCAAACGCGGCTGGATCGGTATCCGGGTACAGCCTAACTCCAAAAACATGGCTCGCAGCCTGAACCTGAAAGACGCGCAGGGCATTATTGTTTCCGGGATCAGCGAAAACGGCCCGGCGGCCAAAGCCGGTTTGCAGGCCGGTGACGTTATCATCAGTTTGGGGCAAAACGAAATCAACAGCTGTAAAGACTTTTCGCGGCTGATTGCCGAAATGCCGGCCGGCAGCGAAGCACAGCTCGTGATCTGGCGCAACCAAGAAATTGAACCGATCACGGTTAAGGTTGAAAATATGCCGAAGTCGCCTAAGGCGGCTCCCCGTGAACAGATCAAACCCGATTCCGACAGCGGCAAAATATTAAAAGAAAGCGGTATGATCCTAAAAGAGATCACCCCTGAAATTGTTAAAAACATGAATTTGACCCCGACAACTATGGGGCTGCTGGTAGAAGGGGTTGAACTTGGCAGCGATGCCGACAAACAAGGGATCAAACGCGGTGACATCATTTTGAAAATGGATGTTAAAGACTGTGTAACCCTGGCGGCTGCACTCAGCCATATTCAGGATGCTAAAAAAGAAAAGCGCCCGCTGCATCTTCTGATTCAAAATGCGGAACAGGATGAAATAAACGTCGTACAGCTGAAGTTAAAACCATGACACGAATAGATTTTTACCATTTGCAAAACCAACGTCTGGAAGATGTGCTGCCAAAACTTTTGGAAAAGGCTTACGGCACCGGCAAAAAAATCGCGGTAAAAATCGGAAACGAGGAACGTGTTGACTTCTTAAATACCCTGCTCTGGACATATAATGACACCTCTTTCCTGCCGCACGGCAGCCGTAAAGACGGTTTTGGTGAAATGCAGCCGATCTGGCTGACTGCCGGCGACGATGTCCCCAACGGCGCGGAATTTTTGTTTTTAGTCGACGGTGCGCGAGCCGCCGGAGAAACTGTCAATCGATTTGAGAGAGTGTTTAACATCTTTGACGGCAACTCGGAAGAAAGTCTGACGCAGGCTCGTCAAATGTGGAAAGATTTGAAACAACAGACTCCCGACGTTTTTTACTGGCAGCAAAACGAAAACGGTGCCTGGCAACAGAAAGGATAAAATCATGGATCGAAATTTTTTCATTAAAAACAACCTAACAGAAATTACCGGCAACCGATTTATCATTGATATGATGTACGCCACACCGGAAAACATTATTCTGCATCCGGTCTATCAAGAAGTCGGTTTCGGCAACCGGGCTTATGCCCATGTGGATGTTGCAATCCGTTTACAAAATCTGGCCGGAGAACTGGCAGCGCAAAACCTTAAACTGCGCATTCGCGATGCCTATCGGCCGCCGATTGCTCATCGCCGAATTTTGGAACTGATTACGGTAGAGGGGTTGTTTGCCAGCAAACCGGAAAACAGTCTGCATTGCTATGGCACGGCAATTGACTGCTGTCTGACAGATGAAAAAGGGCGAAATCTGAAATTTCCGACCGAAATCGACGGTTACGAGAAAAAATTTGCCAAACAGCTGGCCAAAGGTGAAACTGAGCCTTTTTACAAACATTTGGAAAAAGCGCGGCAGGATTTTCTTGATACGCGCTATGCCGAGGAAATCAACAACCGAGAACTGTTGAAAAAATTGATGACTTCGGTCGGTTTTGAAACAATCAACAGTGAATGGTGGCATTTCCAACTGCCGGGCGGCAAAGAAGACTATCCGATGATTGAATGGGAATAAGCAATAAAAAACGATGACTTCGGTCGGTTTGGAAACCATTAACAGTGAATGGTGGCATTTCCAACTGCCGGGCGGCAAAGAAGACTATCCGATGA
>CABUAP010000121.1 GCA_902489675.1 uncultured Azospirillum sp.
TGAGGTCTAAAATCACAAAAAACGGCTCAAAATCGGTGTTATTTTATAAAGTCGTTCATACAAGGGGATTTATCCAATATAAGCAAAGAAAAACTCGTTGAAATAATTGTTGCTTTTGTTTTTGTTTTTGTTTAACCTAAAATCAGGTGGCAAGTTTTGTCACTTAGCATCCGAGAGGATGCGGAGTCGTAGAAAGCTCTCGCATAACCGGTACATTGGATATCATACCGTGAAGCTGTCGACAGGCTATCAGTCGCACAGTTTGTGTATCCCCAGCTGTTCAAGGCCGGGGAGCTTTAAGCAATGTCCAGAAACCCCCCGGGTTTTAAAAGCTTAAGGGATCATTGTTATGCATGATTTTTCTACCTCTCCGACCACCTTCCGGTGGTTTTTGTTTTATTGGAGCAAAAACAGATGAAGATGGTCAGGTTTTGGTAAAAAATTTAAGGAACAGACGATGACTAACCCTGTTAAAAATTATCGGGCAAGAACGCCTGCTAACGAGCCTAATCCGATTGACGTCTTCATTGGCGGTAAAATCCGCTATTTTCGTAAAATACGCCATATCAGTCAGATTAAGCTCGCCGGATCGGTGGGTACCACTTTCCAACAGATTCAAAAATACGAAAACGGCAATAATCGAGTTTCCGGCAGCAGACTTTGGATGATAAGTCAGGTGCTGCAAGTGCCGGTCAGCTTGTTTTTTGAGGGGATCAGCATAAAAACCGGCCGTTCTTCGGTTAAAATTATTTCCGGTAACCGGGAGGCCGTCTATTGCCCGCCGGAACAGTTTATGCCGCTTCAACTTCAACGAAAGAAGTTATAAACTTTACCAAATTGAGGAATTTAAAAAATTGTCAAAAGCCATGCGGGGATGAAGTAGCTATAATGATTACCCGTGAGGTGATTTTGTTCTGTTTTTTCCAGCCTGCTTTCCATTTCTCCTCATCTGTCCGATCTTTTCTTACCCATCTGATTTTGGACGGCTTGGATTTTTATATAGTCCGTCTCCTTTTTTATTCCGATCCCAACACAACCTATTTCTCTGTTTCTTCCCCAGCTCCTATGTTTGCTGCTTCTACCGGTTTTCTAATCTGATGAACGTCTTATGTCTGCATTGCTGCCAACCGCCCCAGTGCCTCTCTGCTTATTCGCCAAAAGTTTTCCGATTATTTCTCTTCATATCTCTCTACCGCTTCCATTCCCTCTATGCTTCATATTCTCTATTTGCCGGTCTTTTCACGGCCTGTTAATTTGCCTGATATTGCATCTCTGCTTTGTGTTGTAATATATTTTATTTTTGTTTTTCTTGCCGGTTATTAAAAAATATGATCCTTTTTTGCCTGTCACCAGCCATTCTGGACACAAGCCAAGGAGGGAAAATTAGTTTCTGCCCACTCGTATGAATACATAAAAAAAATCCCTCCCGGGAAGGAGGGATTTTAAAAAACGATTATTGCAACGGCGGAATATTGAGCTGTGCAATTTCGCCCGGTTTGATTTTGATACTGGAATAACGCATATTTCCGGTTTCGATCATAAAACGCTGGCGACCGGTCAACTGTGCGGCCAGATCATAAAAATCTCGTCCGTTCAAGTCTTGGCGTTGCGGGTTCATAATATATAAAACACAGCCTTGTGTTTTTTCCGCCACACCGCAACGGGCACGTCCCCGCGGCACTTCCGAATTGATGACAACCCCTTGCAGCCCGTTTTGAACCGTGGTCGGACCGCTTAGGAATATCTTGGCAAACATAATGCCGAATAACAGAAAAACAGCAGCGGTTATAAATACGGCCAATCCGGTATAAAGATCACCGACGACCATTCTGTCTTTCCAGCTGGGAGGGGTGGGGATAATGTCTTCGTCACGAATAAAACCGCGCTCAAAATTATTTTGCTGCAGTCTGGTATCTTGCTGGATTGCCGGCAGATTGTCGTTATCCAAGAAGGCGTCAAGACTGAAAGCGTCTATTTTTTCCGGTGTCGGCGTCTGACTTTCCTGCAAGATAGCGGCATTTTGCGAAGCCGCTGCAGCCGTCATGGCCGGTGCGGTATTTTGTACCGGGCGTTGAGCAAATCCGCTCTCGGCTGTTTTGGGCGGTACGGAAAGCCCGTCTGCAGAACTTGCAACCCGTCTGATTGGTCTTTTTACTTTCTTGAGTTTATGACGTACGGGAGCGCCGCCGGGAGCATTATTCGTATTATTGTCCATTTTCCCTTATCTCCTTTAATTTTGATAATTATTTATTCTGCCGTTTGATCAATCTGTTTCTTTAAGGTACGGATAATTCGCGGCACCATGAATACGATTGTTTCTGATTTGGGATTGCTGATTCCAAAAATTTCATTGGGGATCCCGATGATCAGGAAATTTTCCCCCAGTTTGCTGCGAATATTAAACTGGGTAATTTGGCCCTCGGTTCCTTCCAGTGTGATATCCGAGAAAATACGGTTTTGCGGCATCAGAGAAGATTTTGCCAAAAGCGAAACTTGGGCTTCGGGCGATTTTCTGCTGGCGCATTTGCCGATGTCGAAACGAGCCAACCACAGGTTGGGAACCACAAATTTTCCCTCGGCCGCTTTCACAACGCGTGCCTGTCCGGAAAGAAATCTCTGCAAGGTTTTAAAATTCAGGTCGTCGGAAGTGGTCAATACCCGTCCGATAACACCGGTTTTGGCCGTTTTGATGGTACCGAAGTCAAAGATATTCAGCAGTTTTTGCCACTCGATATCTTTTTGGGTATTATACGGATAGATTGTAAAGACGCTGACGTCATAGGCAATCAACACCGGATTTTCTTCAAAATAGTCGATCAGATCCTGAATTTTGGTTCTCAACTCAAAATCGGCGTCAAAAGTGATCGAATAATCCGACCAGTCGGTGGTGATGTCGGTAATACCGGATCCGCGCAGAACGTCCAACAACGCCAGAATAATCGGCCGCGATTTGGGAACATAGAGCGTAAAGTTGTTTTTGCGGCTGATGGTCAGGGTTTTGGTGTCTGCATTATAATTATAATAAATTTCGGCTGCGTCGGTAATCATCTTGACCACTTCAGTTAATTCACCCCGCAGATTTTCTGCCGAAATACTGGTATAAGGCGCATCTTTTGCCACCAAACGGATATCTGCTTCTTTCAGCAGTTTTAACAAGGCTTTTTCCGCCGGCATGGTCTTAAACGAAAAACCGGTAACCTCAAACCGGGGCAGCGGATTGTTGATCCCGTTGCGCGAAAGGTTGAAGGCTTTCATGTTGTAGGGCAGTGCGGTAATCATTTCCTGCGTTTTCCAGTTAACATTACAACGCAGGGGCGTTTCCAAATCCAGAGAACTGGCGCCTTTGGGGGTGCGGATCATGTTGGGATCCTGCAGGTTGATGATGGAAGCCGCGGAAAGCGGATCCGTTTCAACCGGCTCGGGCTCCGGCACCGGTGTTTTACAGCCGGCAAGGATTCCTGCCAAGAGAATACAAACGCTTAATTTTTTGAAATTTTGACAAATCTTAATCATTAGTCGGTTACTTCCGTTTCAAAAGGTTGCTTGTTAAATTTATTTTTTTTCTTCCGCAGCCGGAAAATTGGGGGTAATGTTGTTTTCCTGCATCAGTTTTTCCATCAGCTGTTCCATTCCCATTCCGGCGCCGACAGTCGGATCTGCGGCTTTGTTGATATCGCCCAGCGCCTGTTTCATTTTTTCCACCTCGCGGGCATCTTCTTTAATCATGTCGGGGGTCGAATTGCTTTTCAATTCGCTTTGGTACTCAATAAGCGTTTTCTTCAACCCGTTCAGTCCGCCGGCAATTTTGCGTTCAACATAAGGGTACAATTCCCGGTGCTGCATAATATATTCGCCGGTTTCGCTGATTTCTTCCAACACGTCGAGAATATAGCCGAAAAAGGGATAGTCCTCAATGGCGATATTCCCTTTCCGGACGCAGCGGGCGGCGATTCGGGAAATGGTGCGGTCATAATAGTCTTTCAACAAGATGTAGTTATCGACATACCACAAATCGGAATTGTCTGCTGTTCCGGCGGGTTTGTTTGTTTCCATATGCGTCACTCCCTTTGTGATAATTTAGTTTGGCGGTTAAAATTTGATTTTCTTTACAATTTACCCGATATTGTCGCTGTTTTCAATATAAGGATCGCGGAATTTTTCATCTTCCAGCCCGAGCAATACCAATTGCGGAAATGTTTCGAGAACAATTTCCGAATTTTGAGCAAACTGTTCAGGACTTTGATCGTTGTATTCATCCTCTGCGATCTCATAATCAAAGCTTTCTTCTGCTTCTGTTTCCTCACTGGCGGCGGAATCCTCATATTCCCATTCCCAATCTTCGCCCTCGCTGCCCTCAACGGCGGCATCGGCGGGAACTTCTTCATATTCCCATTCCCAATCTTCGCCCTCGCTGCCCTCAACGGCGAAGATTGGGAATGG
>CABUAP010000122.1 GCA_902489675.1 uncultured Azospirillum sp.
ATGACAAAAAAGGGGGCTGTAAGGGGCATTCGGGATGACAATATTTCTCCCCAATCAGCCATCCTGAACTTGGCTCCCGCATCATGCATCTTCTTCTTTACAACAAAAAAGGAGGAAATAAATTCCTCCTTTTTGATTTGCATAAGCGTAGAACGGCTTAGTAGTAAACCCAGGTAACTTTGTTGTCATCACCCGGTTTATTGCAACCAGCAGCAGCAGAAGCCAAGTTCAACGGCAAAGTACCGTCTTCGGTTTTACCTGTAGCATTTTCACCAGCCGTAACACTGTACAAACCGGAACCCGAACCGGAACCCCAGTCGGAAGAAGCCATCTGTACGCAAGCTTCACGTGACAAACCGTCAAATACAACTTCGAAATAACGGTTAGTACCAGGGGCAATAGTTTTAGCAGTGACAGTAACATTACCGTTAAAAGCATTAAACGCAGTTTTAGCAGTTTCCTGCTTAGCACCATTCAACATTTCAGGACCGATAGCGCCCATCTGAATGGCAACTGTTGTTGTCAAACCACTGTAGTTCGGCTGACTGGCATACAGTGTACGAATATTGGCAACGAGTGTGGAAACCTGATCCAAAGCTTTAGAAGTTTTGAACTTTGCCATCGCTTTTGAATAACCAGCGATACCACCAACCGACAAAACGCCGATAATGGCCAGAACGCCGAGCATTTCAACCATGGAACGTCCACTCTGTTCACTCTTATATAAAGTCTTCATTTTTTTCTCCCAAAAAAAATCGTATTCCAAGTAATTATAATAGCTTATTTTTAGCTATAGTACAAGTTGTTTTTAGCCTAATGCGATAAAAAACGCCACAAAATTATTCCATTGTCCACAAGATCTTAGAACCGTTGCGACAGATCTTTTTCGCCTCCGGCCGGCTAACCGGCAGTTTATGTTCCTCTTCCCCCCAACTGAAGCTCTGACGACCGTCTTTGCTGACAATTGTTATTTGCAAGAGGCCCAATTCTTCCGATCGTTCAAAACGATATGCCGCCAAAGCAATACATTCTCCGGTGTTCAAACCGCTGTAAACGATGTCAAAACTGCGCTCTCCGGGCATTACGGTATCCCCGTTTTCGCCGCTTCCGATTTGCACCGGCTTTCCGAGAGCATTAACCAATTTGTCGCCATCATAAGACAAATTAGTTAATATATTATTAGTAACCACTGTTTGAGTGTTCAATCCCCAATAGTCAACCCGACTGGTGTAATTTTGCCGGATTTGCCGGGCAATTTCCGCAACCTGCAACGCCGCCTGTTCGATTTTTTTGTTCGGCGAAACATATTGCCATACAATCAATACGATAACGGCTGCCATGACGGCAATTAAAACATAGAGCTGCTGTATCTGCCGGCGTTTGTTCATGCTACATACCCATCGAACTGGTGATTTGGTCTTGCATTTCAAACGTACCCATAACCGCCCAGGCGATAACGCCCGAAACCATCAGCAGCGCGACCATGTTCAAAATGCTGGCTTTTTGTTCAATAACATAGGCAGATTCATCCAGCCAGTTGTTGGCCAGATTTTCAAGTGCTTCTTCAAAGTTATCCATTTCCGAGTAAATTTTTAAGTCGCCGATAATTTCGGCATCCGGAAAATCGAGTTTGGTTTTGGACAAGGCCTGCCCCAAGTTGTCACCGTTATTTACAAAGACCAAAGCCTTGTCAATTCGCTCTTTGAGGTAGCGGGTCGAATCTTTTCTTAACGCGCGCATTGCGTTTGATACCGGCGTACCGCCTTTAACCAGAGCGGACATTGCCAAAAGCCAGGTAATACCGACGAAGGTTTTGTACAACGACCATGGCGGCAGGTGGTCCGCAATGGTTCTGGTCGGTCCCGTCCAGATACCGATTGTCAGATAAATAACCAACATAATTGCCGGTAAAATGGAAAAGGCAAAGACCCAATATTCCTGAATCCAACTGGAAAGCCCCACCAGTGTTTTTGCCGTGCCCTGCCATCGCGTGTTTGGCGCGGCTTCAATCATCGGCGGTACCATGAACGCGCCGATACCGTAAATAATCAAAACCACCATCATCATCAGGAACGCCGGATAAGAAATCGCGCCGATAATCGGGCGGATCATCTTGGTGGTACCTTCCGTAACGCGGATCAGGTTATAAAGTGCGCCTTCAAGGTCAGAAACGTCACCGACGGAAAGCATCAGTCTTTCACGGTCAGGTGCCCAGCCTTTTAACGCATCGGAAAAGGACATACCGTTTTGCAGGCCGTATCCCCATTGGGCAATCGCAATCGCCAAAGGTTCGCTGGGATTTTTGCCGTCATTGGTAATGGTGGCATGGAGCATATCAAGCGCATTCATCAACGAAAAGCGGTTGCTCATCAGCGATGCGATTTTGCGATAAATTTTTAAGCGGGTTGCACCCGATGTCAAACAGATGATTTTGGCATAATAAATTTCAATGGCATTAACTTTTTTTAAGGCCTGACTCAGGTTTGATGCTGAATCTCTTTTCTTTTCATCCATTTTTTATTCACTCCCTATATTCATATCCCGGGGTTAATATACCGGCCGTTGATCCAACAGGCCGCACCAGCGTTCTACCTCGTCAAGGTCAATCAACCCTTTGAGCATTCGTTCCAGCGCCGCGTCTTTTAAGGTTCTTCCGTTCAAATCGCCGGTCCAATAGTCAATTGCTTTGCGGGTTTCGCCGGCAATCATCAATTCCAAAAAGGTTCCGTCGGGCAAAATCATTTCCTGCACGCCCAAACGGCCTTTAATGCCGCGTCCTTCGCAGAATTTGCAGCCGGGGCCTTTCAAATAGGTGTTTTCGACGCCAAAATCGCCAAGCGCCGTCCGCAAACGCTTAACTGCCGGATTATCCAATTTTTCTTTTACCGGAACCCGGCAATAAGGACAAAGTTTTCTAAACAAACGCTGAGAAATCAGACCTTTTAGAAGTTCCGGATCGCTCAGCATATAAGATTGAACCCCCATATCGCGCAGACGTGTAACAATCGCCGGCGCCGAGTTGGCGTGCAATGTTGCCCAAACCAAGTGTCCGGACAACGCGCCTTTAAACGTCAAACTGGCGGTGGCCAGCGAACGGATTTCGCCGACCATCAATACGTCCGGGTCGGAACGCAAAGCCGCAGACAGCGCCAAAGTAAACTGAACGGTTTTCTCTTCTTCCGTGTTGGCGTTGGTAACCGGCATCTGGCGGGCACCGGGAATTGGGTATTCCGGCGGGTCTTCTACCGTCAGCAGGTTAATTTCGCCGTTCTTTTCTTTAATCAGCTTGATCATGTTACGCTGCAGCAGGGTCGATTTTCCCGAACCGGTCGGGCCGGCCACAATATTCAAGCCCACCGGCGCCGCGCGCAGACGGAAGAACAAATCTTGTTCATATTCGCCGCAGCCCAAGGCCGCCAAGTCATCGTTACCGTCCGGATTATCATCGGCATAAAGAATACGCATAACCAGATACTGCGATCCGAAGGCAATCGGGTTAAACTGCAAGCGGATAGCCAGCACATTATGCGGCAGCATCAGCTTGCCTTTGGAACCGCGCAACGGGGTAGAACCCAGTTTTTGCGCGCCCTGAAATTCGTTTTGGGCATAGTTGGCATCGGAAATATCGGCAGAAGCAAAAGCGGCGCGGACAAATTGGTCACCCCATTCTTTGCTGTATTCCATTTCTTTGATCATAACGCCGTTGGCGCGGAAAAAGATTTCGGTACAGTTGTCAGACACAACAACGTGTACGTCCGAAACTTTCATGGATGAAGCGCGTTTGATGATGTTAACAAAGTCACGCTGCATCTGCAAACGAGCCAAGTCTTCGTCATCTTCGGAAAAGACCTGATTGCGCTCGGCCATGGCGTAAATTGTGGCCAGCTCATTCTGAGAAATATAGGTCGGGGATTTCATCTTAATCCCCTTTTTCTCCGCAATACTCAGAAAACTCAAAACCGGCCCGTCAAAACGGTGGTCTTTGGATATCAGCAGCGTGCCGTCGGCAAAAAGCGCTAAACGCCGTCTGGTTTCGTCGTTGATATTGAGCGCCGAACCGTCCGGCAGCTTGGCCTTAGGCATTGTACAAAGGTAATTGTCATTGGCAAAAAGTCCTTCAATAAAGTCTTTTGCACTCATTTTCTTCGGCTGCTCGGTCTGAGCAGCCGAAGAATTTTCGTTACCTTTGTTATTTGCGCTTTCTTCTACCATCTATTTTACTTATCTGATAAACATTCCTTGTCCTAAACTCGGGATACCCTGAGTAGCATTGATTTGTCTTCCTCTGGATCCTTCGTTATTGCCGCCTTTATTAGGATTTTTGGGGTCATATGGTTCTTTGATCGTAATATCGGACGGGATCGGTTCCTGATCCAAAATACCGCCGGCAGAGAAGTATAACACGTCTTTATTGTTGTCCTTTACCGAACTGAGATAGGT
>CABUAP010000123.1 GCA_902489675.1 uncultured Azospirillum sp.
AGCGATTATGATGCTACCACCTTCGGTCTGGGCTTGAATTACGCCTGGTAGTCATCACCCCAAACAAAAACTCCCGGAAAACTTCCGGGAGTTTTTTGTTAATGGCAATCGGTTATTGCTCATCAATGTCTTTGACGCCGCCGAAAGGCGTAATTTGACCGACCCCGCCGAAATATTTGCGGAAAAATCCCTGTTCCTGTTCAGGAGTAGCCGTTTCCTGTTCGCTGATTTGTATTTCCTTACCTTTTTCTTTGTCGATATGTTTGATGTCGGCCACTTTGCCGCTATTATCAAATTTTACGACCAGCAGCCGGCGTTCGGTTTCTTCCGGCCGCATGAAGGCAATTTGCTCAATTTCGGCCGACATATAAATCCAAGTATCACGGTCAAGAGAAACAACCGAAGAAGGAGAACCCAGCAGCTCACGCACTTGTTCTCGTTCCATCCCGGGCGCCAAGCGCTCAATTTTGTCTTCGGACGGCATATTGCCGGTGTATGAGGTAAACGTATCTTTGGCGCAGGCCGCAAGCCCGAGCAGGGCAACGCCTAAAAAAAAGATTTTGTTTGTTGACATCCTTGTATATCCTTATCATTATAGGTTTCAATTTGATAACATATATAACATGAGGAATATATTTATGCAAAAAAAATTTTCTTATCCGTTGATTGTTGCCGAACTGCCGCAGGCCGAGCAGCATTATCGGCTGGAGGCCAAAGAAGCGGACTGCCGCTATTTGGCAGAGGTTCTGCAGGTACCGGGAGTGAATCGCCTGACGGCGGATATCCGTCTGAAAAACAATCATTCGGAAGGGATGCTTGATGTCTTTGGTCATATTTCGGCCGAAGTAAGGCTTGAAAGTGTTGTTTCATTAGAATTGTTTGATGAAAATTATGATTTTGATTTTGAACTGCGTTACGATACAGAGGCAACTTATGCCAGCCAGCGCGAGGAGGCCGAGGATTGGACGGTCGATCTGCCCGACGTGGTGATCGGCGGGCAAATAGATTTGGCCGATATTGTGATTGAACAAATCGCTTTGCGTTTGGACGATTACCCGCGTCGTCCGGGCGAGGTTTTTAAATTTGAGGCCGAGTTTAGCGAGGATGACAAAGCCAAACATAATCCGTTTGATGTATTGGCAAAACTGAAGAAATAAAAAATTATGCTTGCCAAATATAAAAAATTTGAGTAAAAGACCCTTAACCGTTTCGGGAACTTGCAAAATAAGTTGCAATTTGCAAAAAATTGTGATATGGATTTTCCTGAAATTTTTTGTGATAACAATGTTTTTTTGAAAAGAATAAGAAAATGGCAACACCAAAACATAAAACTTCAAAATCGCGTCGCGATATGCGTCGTTCTCACGATGCTTTAGGTGCAAATGCTTATCATGAATGCCCTAACTGCGGTGAGTTAAAAAGACCCCACAACGTTTGCCCGTCCTGCGGTCAGTACGACAAACGCGAAGTCGTTGCTAAAAAAGCAGCTGAATAAACTAAAACTGTCATAGAACTGGATGGAGTACAATTTTGTCTGATAATCTGGTTATATCTATTGATGCGATGGGGGGAGATAATTCCCCTCGAGTCGTCATTGAGGGCGTAAACCTCGCCGCCAAACGCAACCCCGATGTACGTTTTTTGCTGTTTGGGGACGAGGCTAAAATCAATCCGTTGCTTAAACAATATTCCCGTCTGGCTAAAGTATGCAAAGTTTGCCATACGACCGAATGGGTAAAAAACGAAGATAAACCCTCTCAGGTTATCCGCAACCGCAACACCAGTATGTATATGGCTATTGACGCCGTGCGTTCCGGCCGCGCTCAGGCAATTGTGTCTGCCGGCAACACCGGGGCGCTGATGGCGATTTCCAAAATGGTTTTAAAAACCATGCAGAAAATTCATCGTCCGGCCATCGTCAGTATCATGCCTCATTTGAACGGGCGGTATGTTATGCTCGATTTGGGGGCAAATACCGAGTGCGATGCCGTCAATTTGGCAGAATTTGCCATTATGGGTAATGTTTTTGCCAAGCACGCGCTGGATTTGAAAAATCCCAGAGTCGCTTTGCTCAACATCGGGGCAGAGGCGATGAAAGGCAAAGAAGAAATCAGACAAGCATCCCGGATGCTGCATAATTCGTCCGCAGATGTGAATTATACCGGTTATATTGAACCGCACGAAATTGCAAACGGAGCTGCGGATGTAATTGTTGCAGACGGTTTTACCGGCAACGTGGCTCTGAAAACAACCGAGGGAACGGCGCGTTTGGTGGTTCGTTTAATCAAAAAAGCGATCAAACGTTCTGTTGTTGCCAAAATCGGCTTGCCGTTTATGCTCGGCGTAATTTATAAAATTAAAAAAAGCATGGATCCCAGATTATATAACGGCGCCATGCTGATCGGCTTAAACGGGTTAACGGTTAAAAGCCACGGCGGCACCGATGCCGTCGGTTATTCCGTTGCAATAGATAATGCCGCCAAACTGGTGCGTCAGGACTTTGTTGCGACCATCAGGAAAGAAATTGAAAAAATTGATTTGGACGAACTGAATCAAGAAAGCATTTATGAAGGATATTACGTATGACGGTCATTCGATCTCAATTGATTGGTACGGGATATAAGCTTCCGGCCAAAGTACTTACTAATGACGATTTGTCGAAAATGGTAGACACCAACGACGAATGGATCAGCACCCGTACGGGTATAAGAAGCCGCCATATTGCAGGCAAAGACGAATTAACTTCCGATTTATCATACGACGCGGCTGTGATGGCCATTAAAAACGCCGGAATCGAAAATCAGGATATTGATTTTATCATTGTGGCGACGGTTACGCCGGATAACACTTTTCCGGCAACAGCTGCCAAACTGGCCAAAAAATTGGGCCTAAACTCCGGAACGCCGGCTATGGATGTTAATGCCGCTTGTTCAGGATTTGTGTATGCTTCGCAAATTGCCGATAACATGATTCGCCTGGGGCAGGTTAAAACCGCGCTTGTTATTGGAGCGGAAACACTTTCTAAAATTACCGATTGGACAGACCGCAACACCTGCGTTTTGTTTGGTGACGGTGCCGGCGCGGCAATCTTCCGCGCGGCGGAATGCAGCGGAGAAAGTACGGATACGGGGCTGCTGGCCACCAAGATCTATGCCGATGGTTGTCAATATGATCACTTGTGTTCGGACAGCGGCGTATCAGTCAATCAGAAAGCCGGTTTTATCCATATGGACGGTAAGGAAGTATTTAAGGTAGCTATTCCGAGTTTGGTTCAAGGTGTGGAAGAGAGCTTGAAAATTGCCGGTGTTTCCATTGATCAGGTCGATTGGTATGTTCCGCATCAGGCCAACTTGCGCATTATCGATTCAGTTGCCAAAAAACTGGAAATTGATATGGAAAAGGTTGTTGTGACCGTTGATCATCACGGTAACACTTCAGCAGCTTCCATCCCGTTGGCTTTGGCGGAATCTTTTGAGGTTGGCAAGTTTAAAAAAGGAGATTTGATTGCGATCAGCGCCATGGGGGCTGGGTTTACCTGGGGCGGAATGGTGATCCGCATTTAAACTGTTTATAATAAAATTATATGTTGGCGCTAAAATATTTTGTGGTATATTGGCGCCAATGTTTTAGTCTTAATTAAAAAAGAAAATGAGGGAAAATATGATGAAAACAATTACCCGGGCTGATGTTGCCGAAACTCTTTATCAGGAAGTTGGGTTGTCACGTAAAGATTCTGGAGAAATTCTGGATATGGTTTTGGAAGAAATCGTCAATGAGCTGGCAGCCGGCAGCGATGTCAAACTGTCTTCCTTTGGAACATTTGCTTTAAGAGATAAAAAGCCCCGTGTCGGACGCAATCCCAAAACCGGTGTTGAGGCCGAAATTTCTTCGCGTCGGGTTATTTCTTTCAAACCGTCACAAACAATGCGTAAAGCCGTTAATAAGAAATAAAATATGGTTGTTAATAAATCAAAAGCCGCATTCCGTACCATTGCCGAAGTCGCAGAAGAACTCGGTGTCGGTACTCATGTGTTGCGCTTTTGGGAAACCAAATTTTCGCAGATCAAACCGATGAAGCGCAACGGCGGTCGTCGTTATTATCGGCCGGATGATGTGGAACTGCTTCGTTGTATCAAAAATCTGTTGTATGTTCGGCGCTTGACTATTGAAGGCGCTCAAAAAGAAATCAAAAATACAGGTATCAAAGCGCTGATCGGTGAAACGATTCAAGATGATTTCTTTCCGATAGAAGAGGAAGGCGGCAAGCAGATGCTTCTGCAAGATGTAATTTCCGAATTGGAAGATATTAAATCCAAACTCTGTGAAACGCTGTAGGAAACAAAGAAAAACTCCCGGATAATTTCCGGGAGTTTTTTTATTACATTCATTACAGAAAACCCCGAGTTTACTCGCGGCTGAATGCTAAGGTGTCG
>CABUAP010000124.1 GCA_902489675.1 uncultured Azospirillum sp.
GCATAAGTCGAAAACTTGTAACCGCGGCGATATTCAAATTTATCAACCGCTTTCATCAACCCGATATTGCCTTCTTGGATCAGATCCAAAAATTGCAAACCGCGGTTGGTATATTTTTTGGCAATAGAAATAACCAAACGCAGGTTGGCCTCAATCATTTCTTTTTTGGCGCGTTCGGCCTCGCGTTCACCTTTTTTGATGGTATCTACCATGCGGCGGTATTCGGTAATCGGCAAGCCGCACTCCTGTGCCATTTGAGCAACGCTGTCACGCAGTTCGACCACTTCCGTGCCGTATTTCGTGATAAATTCCTGCCAATGTTTATCTTTTTTGTGCGAAATATTTTCAATCCAATTTGGATCAAGTTCCGATTTCTGATAAACTTCGAGAAAATCTTCGCGTTTGATTTTGCAGGCCATGGCATAACGCAGCAATTTTCCTTCCAGTCCCATCAAACGCTTATTCAGATCATTCAGCTGTTCAACCAACTGTTCAATTCTGATCGCATTGAGGTGGATAGAACTCATCAGTTCAACCAGTTCTTTTTTGACCTGAACATATTTTTTCTCAACCGCCGGTTTGATTCCTTTGCCGGCCAAAATGGCTTCCACCCGCTGACTTTGAATTTTTTTCAAATCATCATAGTAGCTGGAAATTTTGGTCAAAATATCGAGCACCGGCTCCCACAGAGCTTCTTCCATTGCCGAAACGGAGGCAGAAGAGTGTCCGCCGACGCCGTCGCCGCCCTCATCCATATGTTCACCGCCGTCAACGGTTTCGTCGCCGTTTTCACCATCGATATCCGCAGCGTCTTCATCTTCATCAACGCCGTCTTCTTCATCAACGGCATCTTCCAAATCCATATCATCGGCCAAATCTTCGTCGATATCGTCCAGATTTTCTTTCTTTTCCAGTTCGGCAACCACTTTTTCCAAATTGTCGACTGCGGTACTTTCTTCATCATCAAAGACAAGCGCTTCCGGATCGTCACCGTACATCATTTCCAGATCGACAACATCGCGCAGCTGCATTTTACCCGACAGCAGATCGTCTTTCCAACCGGCGATCGCTTTAATGGTCATCGGGCTTTCGCACAAACCGTCGATCATCACCGTTTTGCCGGCTTCTATACGTTTGGCAATCGCAATCTCGCCTTCGCGGGAAAGCAGCTCGACCGATCCCATTTCCTTCAAATACATACGGACGGGATCATCGTAACGCCCCATTTCTTTTTCATCAAAATTGCCGGTTTCTTCATAATTATCATCGTCTTCGGTGTCTTCTTCCGGCTCAAAATTATCGGCTTCCGTTTCAGAAATAATGCTGATCCCCATATCGGAGATTTCAGACATAATATCTTCGATTTGTTCGGAAGATTCTTTCTCCGACGGCAGAGCCTTGTTTAGTTCTTCCACCGTGATATATCCGCGCGCTTTGCCTTTTTCGACAATGCGTTTGATTGCGCTGCCCAAACTGTCAATCAGCGGAGCATCTGCGGTGCCTGCTTCATAAAAGTCTTGATTTTCTGTATCTGACATATTTTTTCCCAAAAATCGATTTTCAGCCGAAAGTTGCATTCGGCATATAAGTTGCTAGCGGCTCTTTTGTAGTGTTTTATTGTCGATTTGTCAACAGTACAGTTAATAATAATTAACCTTTTGACGGCACGGACACAACCAAAGTGCGTATATTCGTTATTTTCAGAGCTATAGGGAGGAATCCGCATGGCGTTCGGAAAGCAAAATTTCCCGTTCCTTTTTCAGCATCTGATAACGTTGATAGGTTTCATCGGGAAACGACTCGGCAGTTTCGATTGTCCGCAGACATTCCTTGATCTCGTTTTCAAGTTGTCTTAACTGCATTTCTAAAATTTTGTTATCGATATCGGAGCGAAGTTTTCTCAAATCGGGATTTTGCTGTTTGAGCATCCGCACTTCCCACAACCGGTCAATATAGCGGGAAAAATTCTCGTTTTGTAAAGCTTCGTACAAAGCGCCGCTGTCAGCCGGTTCCCGTTGATGATAAATTTCCGCCATTTTTTCAAGCAGCAGCTTTAAGGCTTCGTCCCTGATTTCAAACATTCCGGCTTTTTCTTCATATTCGCCGATCAGGCAGGGATAGCAAAACATGGCCGCGGCAATAAATTTGCCAACCAGCTCGTCCAAAGTAATCCGTACCGGCTGCGGGCGTGAACCGGTCGCAGCCGTCATTTTTGCACCGGCAGCTTTGTTCCGGGGTTCGCCTCGACGTCGATAATCTCCGCTCCTTTCCGCTTGCCCTTCTCGGGGCGCCTGACGAAAACGGGCATAGATGCGGCTTTTCATGTCCTGCAAATAATAGCCGCGCACTTTTTCATCGGTAATTTTGGCCACTTCTTCCAGCAGCGTTTTTTCAAATAATGCCTTTTGTTCCGGCGTTTCTGCGGGAACGGCCTCGACATTTTTGCGCCATAACAGGTCTGCCAAAGGCACCGTATTTTCCAATGCCTTTTCGTATTCGTCCGCCCCCTTGGCTTTAAGAAATTCGTCGGGATCCATTCGGTCGGGCAAAAAAACATATTTCAGCGAATAGCCGGCCTTCAAAATCGGCAATGCCCGGTCAATCGAACGGATCGCGGCATGAATGCCGGCATTGTCGCCGTCAAAACACAACGTTGGTTCGGGACATATCTTCCATGCTTCCGCAATTTGTTCTTCGGTCAAAGCCGTACCGAGCGGCGCCACGGCATAATCAAAACCATACTTGGCCTGCGCAATAACATCCATATAGCCTTCGCAGACAATGATCCGCCGTTTTTCAAAAGCTTTGTCGCGGGCATAGTTCAAATTGTATAAGACCCGCCGCTTGTTAAAAACCGGCGTATCGGGCGAATTAAGATATTTCGGCTGGCCGTCACCCATTACCCGGCCGCCGAAAGCAATAACCCTTCCCCGCTTATCCATGATCGGAATAATCACCCGATCACGGAAAAAATCGTATATTTTGCCGTTTTTTTCCGACAGAACCGCCAGCCCCAGTTCGATCATATCGCTTTCGCTCACATTTTTTGAGGCCAGCCATGCCCGCAGCCCGTTATTATCGGGCGCATATCCCAATCGGAATTTTTTGATAATATTTTCATCAAAACCCCGCCGCACCAAATAAGCCATCGCTTCCCGGCCGGCAGTCAGCCGCAGATTTTTTTCAAAATAAGCGGCAGCCAGCTCGGTGATTTCGTACCAAGAACTGCGTTTTTGCACTTCTTCGGGGCTTTCTTTACTCATCTGCGGCACCCGCAGACCGGCCTTATTTGCCAGCTTGGTTACGGCATCAATAAACGGCAGTCCGTTGGCTTCCATCTCAAACTTGATGATATCGCCATGCGCGCCGCAGCCAAAGCAGTGATAAAAACCTTTGGCTTCATTGACCGTAAAGGATGGTGTTTTCTCATTATGAAACGGACATAAGCCCATGTATTCCTTGCCCTTGCGGACAAGCTTGACTTTGGCGCCGACAACATCGGCAACCGAAACACGGGCACGCAGCTCGTCCAGAAATTTTTGAAAATCCGTTTCCATAAAATATTTAGCTCAGCATAGCCTTAATTTTGGCAGAAGCAGCACCAAAGTCCATCTGTCCGGCATATTTTTCTTTCAGCGCAGCCATAACTTTGCCCATATCCTTGACTGAAGCTGCCGCCGTTTCGGCAATTGCCGTCCGGATGGCCTCCTCAACTTCCGCATCATTCATCTGTTTGGGCATAAAACCTTGGATTACGGCAATTTCGGCTTCTTCTTTTGCAGCCAGATCCTCACGGCTGCCGTCACGATACATTTTGGCCGATTCCTGACGTTGTTTGATCATGGTCTGCATCATGGACAAAATATCGGCATCAGCCGCGCATTCCTTACCTTTGCCACGGGCATCAACATCTTTTTCCTTAACCCCGGCCAAGATCATCCGTACCGTACTCAGACGATCGGTTTCATGATTTTTCATCGCGTCTTTGATTGCGTTTTGAATATCTTCTCTTAACATAGCATTTCTCCGTTTATTTATTTTTGCCATAAAAACTATAACGATTACGGTAAAAATGCAAGATAAACATGAGCAATGTTCCGTTTGTGGTACAAACAAAGAAAACGACGTCTTTTACGAACGTCGTTTTCTTGCAATTTATCTGCTTTTCGGCAGAGTTATTGTTTTTCCGTCTTCCGGCGGAACAGATCGGATGCCGTTAACAACAACGCCACCAAAAATACAAAGATTTTTTCTCCGATCCAGACCGCAAGGGGCAGGATAAACAGAAAAAGTATTTCCTGCCAGAAGAAACAGTACTCACTGCAAAGCGCCCATATCGTAAAGATCACGGCGCAAATTTCACAGACCACGGCAAATTCGCGAAAATTATTTTCACTTGCCCATTCAATGCCTTTTGCAATTAATT
>CABUAP010000125.1 GCA_902489675.1 uncultured Azospirillum sp.
ACGGACGAGCAGCTTCAACAGGATTTGCAGCCGCTTCAACCACAGCTGCCGCCCCCGGCGCAACATCAACCTCAACGGCGGGCAGTACGGCCTTTTCCATTTTTTGGGTTTTGACATTATACCAATTGACAGCAATTTCGGGGATTGTGGCCCGGCCGCTTGTTTCGGGAATATAGACCGTATTGACTTTCATCACCGACACAATATCGCCGTTTTTAACATCGCTTTGAATTACCGGTTTTTCCGGATATTGGCGAAATCCGGGAATATCCGGAAACTTGATATCGGGCATTTGGGTATCAATCACCCCGGTAACCCGAAGATAAATCTCCCGGTTCACCGCCTCTCCGCTTTTGAACTTCGGCATTTGTTTCTGCCAATCGGAATATATTTCCGCTTTTTGCGCCGGCAGCCACCAATAACCGTTATTTTCGGCCGGGATTTTGCCCACTTTGATGCTGATCGGACGAGCTTTCAGCATAACCGGCACCCGGCTGCCGAACATATCCAGTCCGAACGCATCATCCGAAAGCCCGCCGAACGCGCCGAGCAGCCGCTGCATGGAATGACTTTGGGCATCGGGATCAACATAATAACCGTCAAAACGCACTTCCGGAATCACCAAATCGCCGCTTTTTTGCGGAAACAAGGCATAATTAAAAGTTATTTCTCTTTCTTCTACGCCGTCTTTGATCCGGGTATCAACCGTCGGATTGCCCAGCGCCCGGATGATCCAGTCATCGCCGCCGTCGGCACTGATAAACTGCGGCGCATTTCCCTGCAAAGCTTCTTTAGTCACAATTTTAAATGTATAATTAATCTGCTGCTGCACCAGCGGATTTGAGGTACTGATGCTGCGGCTGACTTTAAATTTCGGCGAAGTATCGGCCGCTGCCGCCGGTGAAGCCGCGCCCTGATTGGGGCTGCCGCCATCGGTCACTTTCAGGTTAATCGGGCGGCTTTTGGCACCGTTGACGGATAGTTCGGGAATCGTGAAAGTTCCGGTTTGATCGGCCGCCATCGATACATTCCAGATATAAAGTTTCTTCATGGTACCGTTGGTATAAGTTCCCTTATACGAATTGGACACCATATAAACGGTAAAATCGTGATTGAGAATCGAAAAATCGGGACGACGGCTGCCCGGATCACCGTCATACTCGAGCGTGAGGACAAAAGTTTCCCCGACCGGCACCGGATTGCGGTTGACTTTGGCCGTCAACGTATCCGCTGCCCAAGCAGGAAAGACAAAAAAGATATTCAAAATAAAAAAACAAACCCATTTTTTCATAGTCAGTTGTCCTTATAACGGTTTTTCTGATATTCTTTGCGGATAAAAGCGCGAAGCAGACCGCCGGTATCTTCGGGAATGTCGCGGAACTGCTGTTCTCTGGCCTGCGCTGCCTCGCTGAAAGATCCGCCCTCATTTTTTTCCGTTCCTTCTTCGGCTGCGGAAGCGGTTGCTTCCTGCTCGGTTTGTCCGCCTTTTTCCTCCGGCTGCGGCGACTGTTGCTGCCGGCGGTTATTTTCGTCACCGCCGGTTTGTTCTTCGCTGCCGTCAGAAGCCTGAGGCTGTTTGGTTTCCTGATTATCATCTTCCTCGCCGCTGCCGCCGCCGGACTGCTGCTGTTGCGGCTGTCCCTGCTGGTTCTCACCACTGTCCGGTTGCTCACCTTCCGCGTTATTATCTCCGTTTTGCTGCTGATCTTGTCCTGCCGAAGACTGCTGGTTTTGATCGTTTTCGCCGTCACCGCCGCCGGACTGCTGCTGTTGTTGCTGCTGTTGCTGTTTTTTCAGATATTCCAGATTAAAAGCCGCGTCTTCATGCTCCGGGATCATCTCCAGCACCTTTTCGTATGTCTTAATCGCCTCCTCGATCTTTCCGCCTTTGGCCAGTGCATTGCCCTGATTATACAAGCTCTCGGCATCCGAGCCGGAAAAATGCTTATAAGCCTCGTCAAAATTGCCGGCACGATAATAAGATGACGCTTTCCAAGCCGGATCTTCAAATTTGGCAGCGGCCTGTTCAAAATCCTGACGATCAAAAGCCCGTTTTCCTTCCTGATTGTTATTCAGGAAAAAGCCGGCTTCGGCCGAGCCGGCAAAAGCCAACACCAACGCGATTGCCAAAATGCCGCGACGGAAGAAATAAAGCGCGCAAAACAACGGCACAATCAGCAGGTAATATCCCGCATCTTCCCATATTTCTTTTTCGTTTTTACTTTGTTGGAGCTGCTGTCCGCCGTCTGCCGCCAAAAAAGAAGACAGATTTTTCAGCCCCGACATCACGGCGGCATATTTTCCGCCGCCCTTCTCGGCAATCATCTTCAATTTTTCGGAACCGGAAGCCGCCGCATCAACCACGCTTACCCGATAACCTTTAGCATAGGCGGCAGCGGCAGAAATCATCGCCAAATTGAAATCCTGCCCGACATCCGCGGCCAAAACCACGATATTGCCGTCGGCATAGCCGGATTCCTGCAGACGTTTGACGGCATAATCCAGCGCGCGGTTTAAGCGGTCGCCGTTTTCGGGCATAATATCCGCGGTCACCGAACGCAGCAGATTATCAATAACCCGGCTGTCTTCGGTCAGCGGACTGATTAAAAACGGTTCGTCGGTATAAACAATCAACCCGCTTTGGCCGCTGCCGAGAGATTTCAGCAAATCGGAAACGGCATATTTTGCACGCGCCAAACGATTGGGCGTAACATCGGTCTTATCCATGTCGGAAGAAAGGTTTAAGAGAAACATCACCGGATTTTCCGGCGCAAAGGCCGGGATTTCCTGTTTTTTCCAACTGGGACCGGCCAATGCGACAATGGCGCCGAGCAGCCCGACCAGCAGCATTCCCGCCACCAGACTGCGCTGGCGGGAAGAACCTCTGACCAAAAGAAAAGACAGCAAATTCTGATCGCAAACACCTTCCCAGGCCGAAACATTCTTTAACCCGGCAAAAAAACGAAAATAGCCGACAATCGGCAACACCGTCAAAAGCAGCCACCATGGGCGAAGAAAATGAAAATTACTTAAAAACGTTTCCATTTAAATTCCCCTTCTTTTCAAAAAAACGGCAACAAACGACAACAGCAGCGCCACCGACAACGGCCAGTAAAACAAGTCTTTGGCCTCGCGCACAAACTGGTCTTCGTTTATGCTTGGTTCCAAACGGTCGATTTCATCGTAAATTTTTTGCAAGCCATTGGTGTCCGCGGCACGAAAATAGGTGCCTTCGGTAGCGGCCGCCAGCTGCTTCAGCCCCGCTTCGTCAATACCGTTCGAGGCGGAAAGCCGGATGCCGAACAACGAGGCTGTAAACGCATCTTCGGCACCGACGCCGATGGTATAAACTTTGACTTTTTCATTGGCTGCCAAATTGATCGCCTGAGCCATGCTCAAACTGCCGTCGTTGTTTTCGCCGTCGGTCAGCAGAATAATGATTTTATCATCGCTCTTGCCGCTTTCGCGAATATTTTTCAGTGCCAATCCGAGCGCATCACCGATTGAGGTCGAGTTGCCGGCCATACCGGCATCCATTGACTGCAAAATGCTGCGAACCGACTGGCGGTCAAAAGTTATCGGCGACTGGAGATAGGCGCGGGTTCCGAAAAGCACCAGCCCGATCCGGTCATTTTTACGCTGTTTTATAAAATTATCGGCTGCCAGTTTGACTGCCGTTAACCGGTCGATCCGCCGGCGGTTCAAAACAAAATCAGGTTCGCGCATCGAGGTAGAAATATCCATCACCAACATAATGTCGCGGCCATAGTCTTTAACCCTGACCGGTTCGCCCAGCCACTGCGGACGAGCCGCCGCCACTGTCAGCAGCAGCCAAATCAGAGCAAGCAGCAGCAAGGCTTTTGAGCGATTGCTGCTGTCTTCGGACGATGTTCGCCACAAGCTGCCCGATTTGAGGTTGATGTTGGCAATATCCTGCAAAAAAGGCACTCGGAGGGCATCACCGTGCAACCCTTTGACCGGCGGTGTGAAGCGGCGGACAACAAAGGGTAAAAGCAGCAGCAAAAACATCAGCGGATATGCAAAAAGAATCATAAATTTTCTCCAATCCAGCGACGGCAAAAGCCATAAAGGGCAGCCACGTCTTTTTCGTCATAAACTTTGGAATCGGGATTGATATAGGGCGCGTCAAGCAGCAGTCGCGCGGTTTTGCCGGATATTTTTTCTTTGGCGTGACGATTTAGAAATTCGATCCAATCCATACCGAAAAGCGCGGCGGCTTGTTTATATTTGTAAACACAAATTCGCCTTAAAATTTCTGACATCTTAACGGCCGCGCCGAGATCCGAACGACGAGCCTCTTCCAACAGACGAAGCGCATACCGTTTTTTGCTTCTTTGCAGCAAAAAACGCACCGATATAACGATTAGAACCGCGAACACCAGCACGCCGGC
>CABUAP010000126.1 GCA_902489675.1 uncultured Azospirillum sp.
GGGAATATCGACAAAAATTTCTCTTAAGTCACTGCTTTTGTTAAAGGTAATAATGCCCGAAGCCGAAACATAAAAACCGATTGAAAGAGCAAATTCGGCCAATCGCCTGGAACCGGAAAAACAATGGATTTCACCGCTGAAAGGCTTTTCCCGATAGTGTTCGGACAACATTTCGATCGTATCGTCATCGGCATCTCTGGTATGGATAATCAGCGGCAGTCCCGTTTCCTGGGCGGCTTTGATGTGTTCGGCAAACACTTTGCGCTGGTTTTCTTTCCCGCTGTAATCATAGTAATAATCCAATCCGCACTCGCCGATGGCAACAATTTTTTTATGCTTGCTTTTCTCAATCAACTCGGCCGCAGATATATCCGGAAATTCATCGGCATTATGCGGATGAACCCCAACCGCGGTATAAATAAAAGGATATTTTTCCGAAAGTTTCAGCTGTTCATCCAAAGTATCGATACAATTACCGGCATTGAGCGCGGCAGTAATCCCGTTTTCTTTCATCTTTAGGATTATTTCGTCCATATCTTCTTCAAAATCGTTGTAATCCAAATGACAATGACTGTCGACTAACATCTTTTTTCCTTTATAGTTACATCACTTTGCACAAATTGCCGATAATATTGATCAGCGCTTCTTTTTTATCCATGTTCAAACTTTCTGTCTGGCGCAAAATCTTGACCGCATTTTCCCATACGCGAGCCGTTTCTTCAATATTGCGCGACGTCAGAATATGATCGGAACAGTATTTCAAGACCAGCTCCGAGGCTAAATCAAAACTTTCTTCCGAAACGACAGAAGCGTCAACCCAGTTTAACAAATCCTGCAATTTAAAACGGCTGCCGGCGCCGATGACGGCGCACAATCCGCGATAACGCTCCAAAGCGCCCCAATCGACATAATTCAGCGCCTTGCCGATGCTGCCGGAAGCTATTTCCGTCACCCCTTTGATTGTTGTTTCATCCAATTCGGGACGATAGCGGCGCAGTAAACTGGCAACCGCATTGTCTGCCAGCGGTTTTAACACCAATTTGGTACAACGGGAACGGATCGTCGGCAGCAACTGTCCGACATTGTGACTGATCAACAACAAAATACTTTTGGCCGGCGGTTCTTCCAAAATTTTTAAAAGCGCGTTGGCGCTGGCCATATTCATGTCGTCAATACTGTCAATAATCACGACCCGCCAACCGTCATTGGAAGATTTTTTTGTCAGAAACTCATTAATTCCCCGCACATCATCAATACGAATAAAAGCCGACTTTTTAAGCCCTTTCAATTCGCTTTCGTCAAGCGCCGTCCCGTCTTTGATTGCTTTTAACACCTTCTTGCGGTCCGTTTCGATAAAATCGCGCTCAATCACCTTAAAATCAGGATGGGAACCGGAAGAAATCAACATATTGCTCACACTGTCAGGCGCTGTTGCCAGCGATGTCGCCGGCGTAAAACTCCGCCGCTTTTCATCCAGCAAAAAACGGGCAAAACGATAAGCCAAAGTTGCCTTACCGATTCCTTTAACGCCGGAAATCAGCCAGGAATTATGCAATTTGTTGGAATTATAGGCATCAAGCAAAGCCTTTTCCGCTTCTTCCTGACCCAGCAGAAAAGGATTGTTTTTGGGGATAATCTGTTCACCGTCGGGCATTATTTGCTTATCAGCCTTTCTTCTACAATTTTAACAACATCCTGATGCAGTTCCTCAACACTTTTATCGGCATCAAGAACAACATAACGCGGCGCCGTTTGGGCAATTTCGAGGAACCCGCGACGCAGATTTTGATGGAAAGCCAACTCTCTGCTTTCAAACCGCACTTCTTTTTCCGCCGCTTCGTCATTGCGTTTCAAAGAACGCGCCAGCCCTTTTTGCGGATCAATATCAAGAATAATTGTCAGATCCGGATAAAAATCACCGACAGCCATTGCATACAACTGTTCCAACGTTTCTTTCGCCACCCGTTTATCATAGCCGTAATATTGATACGCCATGGTTGAATCGGCAAACCGGTCGCTGATCACCCATTTTCCCTCGGCAAGTGCCGGCAGCACCTTTTGCTGCACATGGATCCGGCGATCGGCATAATACAAAAGCGCTTCCGTCACCGCGTCAAATTTATCCTTATCGCCGGTACACAACATTTTGCGCAGTTCTTGCCCGATCGCGGTTCCTCCCGGTTCTTTGGTCATCACCGTGCAGATCCCGCGGTTTTGCATATATTCTGCCAGCAGCCTGATCTGGGTGGTCTTGCCGGTTCCCTCACCGCCTTCAAAGGTTATAAAAAACCCCTTATCCATCTATTGAGCTCCGAACAGAAGATATTTGACATTGCTCAAAATCCGTCCCCAGAAACCGAGTTTGCGAACATTGTGATCCGCATAAAGCGGTACGGTTTTTACCTTGCCGCTGGGAATTTCGATTTTAACTTCACCCAATTTATCCCCTTGCGCAATCGGGGCTTTCACCGGTTTATCATAAACGGCGGTTAATTTGACATCGGCAGCCTGATTGCGGGCAATAGTCATCACCACATCCCGGTCAACAACCAAATCGATTGATTTTTCTTCGCCCATATAAACGGGAACCGACGCAATCCGTTGGAACTGTTTAAATATCTTATAATTATCAAATTCGCGAAACCCCCAATTCATCAGTTTTTCCGTATCTTCCGAACGCTCCTTATTGCTTTTCAGACCGACGAACACACCGATCAGCCGGCGGTCGCCGCGCTTGGCCGATGCAGTCAAACAATAACCGGCCTCGGCCGTATGTCCGGTCTTCAGGCCGTCGGCTTCCGACATCGAATAGAGCAGCGGATTGCGATTGCCCTGCAAAATATTGTTATAGGTAAAACTTTTTTGGGAAAAGAGGGGATAAAATTCGGGAAAATCACGGATCAGCACCTGTGCCAGCTTGGCCAGATCCTCCGCCGACATCCGATGATCGGGATGCGGCAGTCCGGTCGAATTGACGAAATGCGAATTTTTCAGCCCCAATTCCTTGGCTTTGGCATTCATTAATTTGGCAAAATCCTCTTCCGAACCGGCAATATTTTCCGCCGCCGTGATGCAGGCATCATTACCCGACTGAATGATGATCCCTTTAATCAAATCTTCTACGCTGACTTTTCGGCCGATGGGCAAAAACATGGTTGAACTTCCGCTGGCCGCGCCGCCGGTTCGCCACGCATTCTCACTAACGGTAAAAATATCTTCCAGCGACAACGTGCCGTCTTTCAGTTTGCTGAAAATCACATAAACGGTCATCAGTTTGCTCATTGAAGCCGGCGCCACCGGCGTAAAAGCATTTTCGGCAAACAGATATTCTCCGGTATCATAATCCATCAAAATCGCATTTTTGGCTTTGGTTTCAATTGCAGAAGCCGGAGCAGACATCATCAATGTCAAAACAGCGGCAGATAACCATTTAGGATAATTTTTCATTCCAGTTCCTCTAATTTTCAACAACATGGGCGGCAGATATGCCGAAATTTCTGATTTTGGCCTGAGTAACCAAAGCTTCCTCATGATAATCATACGGGCCTACCCGCACACGGTAAAACATACGACCGTTTACCTCCGCCTTTAACACATGAGCCGATCCGAAATCCGCCAGCTTGGATGCCAGCCGTTCAGCCGCCGCATAGTTAGAAAAAGCACCGGCCTGAACATAATAGCCGTCAGGCAGGGAAGTTTTGGCATCATCGTCATAAGATGCCGACGGCACGCCTGCCGGCGCAATCGCCGGCGCCGATGCCAGCGGTGTTACGTCTTGTCCGATTTCACCTTTAATCACCTGCGTTGTCGGCGCGGCAGCAACATCGGAAGATAAAGCGCCGCCGGTCATGGCCGCTTTCAAATTTTTGCTTTCCTTTTCCAGAATTTCCACGCGGACTTTCGCAGTTCCTTTTTCCAAGAAACCAAGCAATTGAGCCACTTTTTTGGATACATCGACAATACGGTTGCGCGCATACGGCCCGCGGTCATTAACCCGCACCACCAACGAACGCCCGTTTTCAAGATTGGTAATTTTAACAATTGAGGGCAGCGGCAATGTCCGATGAGCCGCCGTTAAGCTGTGCATATTATACTTTTCGCCGTTTGCCGTGCGTTTGGCATGAAAATCGGGACCATACCAGGAAGCAACGCCCACCTCCGAATAAGAATAGTCCTCTTTGGGATAATACCAACGGCCGAGAATTTTATACGGGTTGCCGACTTTGTAAACACCCCCCTGGCTTTTAATGGCGGAAGCCTGTTTTTGCGGCGGATCGGTCACCTCCGGAGATGCCGTTTCGCAACCGCTGAGTGACACGGATGCCATCAGACAAAAAGCAAGTAAATTCAGCTTATTCAAGTTCATTTTTATTCCTCAATCAACATTGC
>CABUAP010000127.1 GCA_902489675.1 uncultured Azospirillum sp.
AAAAATTAAAAAATACAGACTTTTTTTATCAGCCTTAAAAAAACCTCGGTCGAAAAAGCCGCGCCGGCTATTGTTCGTCTAAGATAACAAACTCGTCTTCACCGACAAAATTGAGAACAATCCGCGTTCTTTCGTCCAACAAATCCGGATCCAAACTATCGGGAGAAAGCAGCCGCACTTCCTCGGCCAAACGTTCTTTTTTGATTTTGTACTGTTCGGCCAAACTGCGGGCGGATTCCACCTCGCGGCGCAGATACAAATACTTGCGAATCCCGCGCTCACCATAGAAAGCGTAAAAGCCGAAATAAAAAATCATCAGCACAAACGCGATATATACTCCCGAACTTTTCAACCTGCTTTTCAGATCAAATAAAAAACCCATGCCAAGACTCTGCTTTGTTGTTACAGAGTCGGATATTAGACAAATTTTGTTAATATTTGGTTACGCCGCTCCGTCAGTAGGCAACACAATTATTGCCTTTCCAACGCCACGCGCGGACGATGCCGTCTTCCACCAAAAACGAAGTTTGGCACACATATTCAACCGTGTAGCCGAAACTTTGTTCAAACGGATAAAAATTATAATCGCCGGTAAACGGAGAATAAACAATCTCCTGCCCCGGAACAAAATTATTGTTATAAATATAATATTCCGACGGCACATAAGACTGATCAACTTTGGTATAGGTAATCACTTGGCTGGTGTTGTCGATCACTTTTGCGGCCGAGGGGCGGCCGAATTTGGCTTCCAATTTGCTGACCGGCTGATCAAGAAAAGAATCCAGCTCGCTGTTATATTTTTTCTCCGACGCGCAACCCAGCAAAACCATTGTTCCCGCCAGTCCCAAAATCAGTTTTTTCATGACCATCTCCTGTATTATTTAATCTTTGATAAAATTTAAATAATCAGGCAGCGTTTATTTTCAAGCGCGCCCGCCTTCGCGACCGGCAATAACCATCGGCAGCCCTCTTTCTGTCGACTTAAGTCGTTTTGCGGCAGCATCTCTTGCCTTGGCGATTCCTTCCGCGTCGACCGGCGCAAACTGCGGCAGCCGAATCAAAATGCTTGCCCCTTCCGGCAGCCGGTCAATAACTTTCAGCTGCGGCGCAAATATCTCCCGGTTGATCCGCACATGAGTCGTTTTATGAATAACGGATAAATTGGTAAAAGAATTAACATCTTCGGACGAACTGCCGGCAATCGGAAAAATATGATGCACGTCCAAATCGGCCGGCAGATGACCAAGTTTGGCCTCTTCCACTTCACGGTCAGTCAAAACCCCATCCAACTGATTGGTATAAGCCAGATATTTGATAAACATCCGCCGCACATGGCGCTCAAAAAAGCGGCGATGATGCTTTCTTATTTCCGGAGAAACTTTGGTAAATACAACTTCCTTAAACTCCATAGCCGCCGCCCGTCGCTGTTACATGATAGCGGAGTTTATCCCGACAACGGTTCTTCGTCCAGATTTTTATTATTTTATCACTAACTTTTGCCTTTTGGCGCGAAAAAAATCCTTCAGCAGCCCCGCCACTTCCGGCCGATGATGACAAGTCGGCGACTGATAAAAACAAACGCCGTTTGCCACAGCGCCACCTTTCGGATCCTCAGCGCCAAAATAAATTTTTGCAATCCGCATCAGCGATGCCGCCGCCGCACACATTGTGCAAGGTTCCAAGGTCACATAAAGCTCCAGATTCCACAATCTCTTTTGCCCCAATTTGCGGCAGGCTTTGCGCATTGCCTCAAGTTCGGCATGAGCGGCAGCATCTTTACCGTGTTCCCCAAGGTTATGAGCTTTGGCAACCACTTCCCCGCTGACAGGATCAACAACCACCGCTCCGACCGGAACTTCATCCGCTTGAAAAGCTTTTTGCGCCTCTTTTAAGGCTATTTTCATATAATCTTCAGGATTCATCTTTATTTTTCTTTCTTTTCGTTTATTATAAGCACAAATTTATCAAGGAAGCATTAAAAAATGAGTGAAAGACTGGCCAAATTTATCGCCCGCTCGGGTGTCTGCTCCCGCCGCGCGGCAGAAGAACTGATATTGCAGAAAAGAATCACCGTCAACGGCGAAATTATCGATTCGCCGGCTTTTAACGTGGAAGGAACCGAAAAAATCCTGCTCGACGGCGAAAAACTGCCCACAGTCGAAACAACCAGATTATGGCTTTATTACAAACCGGTCGGCCTGCTCACCACACACAAAGACACCGCCAACCGGCCGACGGTTTTTGATAACCTGCCCGCCGGTATGCCGCGGGTCATCTCTGTCGGCAGACTCGACCTCAACTCCGAAGGCCTGCTGCTGTTGACCAACAACGGCGAACTTTCCCGAATGCTCGAACTGCCGCAAAACGGCTGGAGTCGCCGCTACAAAGTCAAAGTTCACGGCAGGATCAGCCAAAACAAAATCGATTCGCTGGCCGGCGGGGTGACGATTGACGGCATTTCTTACGGACCGGTAAAAATCGTTTTGGGCGAAAGCCAAGGCACCAATACCTGGCTGACAATCACCCTGCAGGAAGGCAAAAACCGCGAAATCCGCCGCCTGATGCAATATATCGGGCTGGAAGTGGCGCGACTGATCCGCCTTTCTTACGGTCCCTTCCAACTCGGCAGCCTGAAAAAAGGAGAGGCAAAAGAAGTGCCGCAGAAAGTTTTAAGAGAACAACTGGGAGACAAATTTAAATTATGAGAATCATCGGCGGCCTTTATCGCGGCAAAAAACTGCTGTCCCCGCGTTCCGCAAATATCCGCCCCACCGCCGATCAGGCACGGGAAGCGGTTTTTAATATCCTCTATTCCAAACTCACACGCCCGTGGGAAGAATTGCGGCTGGCTGATATTTTTGCCGGCAGCGGCGCTTTTGCTTTTGAGGCCATATCCCGCGGTATTCTCAACGCCACTTTGGTCGACCTTGACACCACCGATGCCGCCCGCAATGCGGCGCTTTTCCCGGCCGAAAAAAATAAAATCCGGCTGCTCAAAGCCGATGCCACCCGACTGCCTGCCGTCGACCGGCCGTTTGATTTGTTGTTTCTTGATGCCCCGTACAATAAGGGATTAAGCGAAAAAGCGCTGATATCCCTCCTAAAACAAAACTGGCTCGGCAGCGTTTCCCTTTGCGTGGCTGAACTGTCCCGCAACGAAACTTTGGCACTGCCCGACGGTTTGGAAATTTTTGACGAACGCGCCTATGGCATCACCCGCTTCTTGTTCATTCGTCAACAAAAAGCTTGACTTTTGTCTATTTTTCACTAATTTTTTTACAGTTTCATCAATTATTTTTTTCATTATGATACCTGTTAAAGATTTAGTAGAAATACTTTTGCTCTATGTGGCAACCACAATCTCCCTGACATTGGCATTTGTGATGTTTTACAGCATTATCGGTGCCGTTATTGATCACAACAGCAATACCATGCGGTTGAAAGTTAAGTTGCTTTCCGACTGCAAAGGCTGCCGCCGATTTCTGCTGCTGGGAGCTAACCTTTTGTTCTTCTGGTGGCTCACATACCGGCTGGGCTGCTCACCATGGTGTTTTTTGGCCATTGCTGTCGGACTGCCGATCAGTGAGAGGATCGCAAATTTTATCCTCAGTGTATTCAGCACCGCGGTTTTGACAATCAGCAGGGGAATAAAATTTTGTTTTGGCTTAATCCCCTAAACAACGGTTTTAAAATTAACTAATTTTTTTATATTCACTAAATTTTTCTATTATGATTACAATCTCTTTGAGAAGCGTGGCCGAGGCTTTTGTCAGCTTCGCATGGTGGGGCAGTTTTATCGTTACCGCCGGCATGGTTCTTATCACCATCATCTTTGACGTTGCCCACAATTACAACACCAAAGGTTTTTGGCCGAAAAAGGCACTGAAAAGAAACATTTTGGGCAGCGCCCGCAAATGGTTTCACGGCGCCCTGCTGATTACCAACATCACCTGTTGCGTATGGCTGCTTGGCTGTCGGGACTATTCGCCGTGGATACTGCTGCTTCCGCTGATCAGTTATCCGTTAAGCGGTATTGTTATCACCTGGATAACCCGGTTCATAACAATCATCAGCTGGCTGATCGCCAAAAGCATTGAGTATTATCTGAAACTTTTTAAAATGAACTGGTTTTAACCGGCTCGTTTTCCCTTAAAAAAATCCCGCATTCTGCGGGATTTTTTTATTAACGCTATCAATTTTCCTCTTCCTATTAAAAGATGCCCAAGAAAAAAAGTACATGAATTTTGCAAGACTGAACCAAACCGCTCCAGACGCCCGTTATACAACTTTTACCGTAAAGTTCGTTATATGCGGCGGATAATAAGATTTAAGGAATTTTTCCCGCG
>CABUAP010000128.1 GCA_902489675.1 uncultured Azospirillum sp.
AACCACCATCGCCCGGCTGCCGGCATAAGTCAGCTCTTCCTGCACGCCGCGGCGGTCGTTGCACAGTTTTAACACCGCGCCGAGATATTCGTCGGGAACCAAAATGGTTGCGCGCACCACCGGTTCTTCGATCGAGCGAACGGTGGAAAGATCGGGCATATCTGCCGGATTGCAAAGCGTAATTTGTTCGCCGCTGGTCATGTTGAGATTGTAAGCAACCGACGGCGCGGTGGTAATCAGATCAAGGTCAAATTCCCGCCCCAAACGTTCCTGAATAATCTCCATATGCAAAAGGCCGAGGAACCCGCAGCGGAAGCCGAGTCCGAGTGCGGCCGAATTTTCATTTTGATAGTCGATGCTGGCATCGTTTAGCTTCAATTTGGCCAGCGCGTCTTTTAAGTTTTCGTATTGACTGCTGTCAACCGGAAAAATCGAACAGAAAACCACCGGTACCGACGGTTTGAAACCGGTAAGCGGCGCGGCGCAAGGCGTACGGTTATCGGTGATGGTATCGCCGATGCGGCAGTCGCTGACGCTTTTGATGCTGGCGGTAATAAAGCCGATTTCGCCGGGGTAAAGCGCGTCGACATCCTGCATTTTTGGGGTGAAGATACCGACCTTGTCAATTTGGTATACCGTGCCGGCAGCCATCATCCGAATTTGCTGCTTTTTACGAATGATGCCGTCTTTGACCCGCACTAAAATAATCACGCCGAGATAAGGATCGTACCAACTGTCAATCAAAAGCGCTTTTAGAGGAGCCGTTTCATCTCCTTGCGGCGCCGGCAGACGGGTAACGATCGCTTCCAGCAGATCCGGCACGCCCACCCCGGTTTTGCCGGAAGTTTCCACCGCATTGGCAGCATCAAGCCCGATCACGTCTTCGATCTGCTGTTTTACTTTGTCCGGTTCGGCCGAGGGCAGGTCGACTTTATTTAAAACCGGAATAATCTCATGATTGTTGTCAATTGCCAGATAAACATTGGCCAGTGTCTGCGCTTCCACCCCCTGAGTGGCATCCACCACCAGGATCGATCCCTCGCAGGAAGCCAGCGAACGGCTGACCTCATAGGAAAAGTCGACGTGTCCGGGGGTGTCCATCAGGTTCAGCTGATAGTTTTTCCCGTCTTTTGCGGTATAATTGAGGCGAACGGTCTGGGCTTTGATCGTGATGCCCCGTTCGCGTTCAATATCCATGGAGTCGAGCACTTGTTCCTGCATTTCACGGCTGGAGAGTCCGCCGCAATATTCGATCAGGCGGTCGGCCAAAGTGGATTTTCCGTGGTCAATATGAGCAATAATGGCAAAGTTGCGAATAAGATTTAAATCGTGAACCATGTCTTTCCTGTTTAGAATTGTCTGTAATTAATACCCATAAATAGGGCAAAAAAAAGGATTAGGCAATATAATATTGATTATGGTCGCAAAATATGCTAACAATGAATATGTATCCGGACAGGAGGTTTGCAATGAAAAAAATGATTGATATTGATTTTGGAACTTCGCGTTATGACGAACTGGTGGAATTGCGCTATAAAGTCCTGCTTGAACCGCTCGGTTTGAAATTTCTGGATATGTACCGTGAAAAAGAGATAAATTATCTGCATATCGGCTGTGTGGAGAGCTTGGATGACAATTTGGTCGGCGGGCTGATGCTGGTGCCGGTCAATGATGAGGAAATCCGCTTGATGCAGGTGGCTGTCGATCGAAAATATCAGCGCGAAGGCGTTGGACGCGAAATGGTAAAATATGCCGAGAACCGTGCGAAAGAAGCGGGATATTCCCGGATTGTCATGCACGCGATGCTGTCGGTTGTCCATTTCTATGAAAAACTCGGCTATCGGCAGGAAGGCGATATCTTTGAAGAAAACGGAATTACTTTTGCACGGATGGTGAAAGACTTATAAACAATAGACGACAGGATTGCCGATGGCAGACACGTTTCAGGAGCTGAAGGCTCAACTTATCGAATATCACCGGCGGATACAAAGTGCCGATGAATTGGCTGCGGGGTTCAACCGGTTGAGCGATCAGGCGGAGCTGCGGCAGCTGATCGACGGGTTGAACAAAAATATGCCCAAAGCGCCGGCTCTCGGTGATGAATATACCATGTATTTTGCTTATGCGCTGACAGCGCCCGAGCAGCGAAGCAAAAAAGATTTGGCCGCTTGGCTGAAGCACAGCAAAAATTTTATTAACCGTTGTCCCGAACGGCACAATCTGTCCAACCATATCCGCAGCGTTATTCATCACCTGCCGGAAATGGGCGGAACCACCGGCGAAACTTTTAATTACGGCCTGAGAGCTCTGAAGCTGCTGCCCAAAGACTATCCCCTGTATCGTGATTGTGTGAAAGCGGTGGAAAAAATGGCACGCAGCGATTTTCAGGTGCTGCTGGACAAAGCCGTCAAAGAACCGGATTACCACAAACAACTGAAAGCTTTTGACCGCGCGCTGGCGCGATTGGTAAATATCCCTTCCGGCGAGCGTTACAAAGGACTTGATGAATGTGTCCGCGCCATGATCCCGGTTTACAACCGTTCCGAATGGGGGCGTTTGGAACTGCCGCGCAAACGGAAGCTGGCTTCCGGACGGATTTTCAGAAGTCTGCCGATGGAAGCGCAAGCGGCGATTCGCAATCGGCACCGCCGCCAAGACTGGTTGAGCAAATAATAAAAAACGCCGCAGCTTTTGCCCGGCGTTTTTCGTTAAACAAGCGATTATTCAAAAACGGCACCGACCGGCACATGGTCGGAAGGACGTTCATGTCCGCGGCAGTCTTTCAGGATAAAAGCCGATTGCAGTTGTGTTGCCAACGCGGGGCTGATCCAAATGTGGTCAAGCCGCCGGCCTTTGTTGTTGGTTTGCCAGTTGGGGTTACGGTAACTCCACCAGGAAAATATTTTTTCCGGTTCGGGATAAATCTGCCGCAGGGCATCAATCAATCCCGATTCCCGATACCATTTTTGCAGCCGCGACGTTTCCGCCGGTGTGTGGGAAACGATTTTCAAAAGTTGTTTGTGGTTCCAGACATCGTTTTCCGACGGCGCCACATTAAAATCGCCGCAGACAAATATCTTGTTTTGGCTTCCCTCTGTTGCCCGACTTGCAAAATAGGCGTTGAGCGCTTCGATAAATTGCAGTTTGCGGGCAAAAGCCGGGTTGGCTTCCGGATCGGGCAGATCGCCGCCGGCCGGGATATAAATGTTGTGGATTTCGATTCCCTCATCGGTAACCGCAGAGATATGGCGGGCATCAGCTTTGCCGGCCCAGTCAAAACGGCGGATATCTTTCAACGGTCGGCGCGACAGAATCGCAACCCCGTTGTAGCCGGCCATACCGTAGAGAGCAATATGCTCAAAACCGGCCGCCTTAACGGCATCAAAGGGAAAGTCTTCTTCTTTGGCTTTAACTTCTTGCAGGCAGACAACGTCCGGCTGTTGTTCGGATGCGATTCGCACCAGCTCCGGCAGACGGATGCGCAGCGAATTGACATTCCAGCTCAAAATTTTAGTCATTAACGTCCTTTTTTGTTTTCAAGCAGATTATTGGTTTTGCGGAAACGGAACAAGGATGCCGGGAGTTTTTCATCGGTTTTGCTGCCGTAAAGCGAAACGGTTACTTCCACGCTCTGCGGATCGACAATTTTCCACTGCCGCAGTTCAAACGGCAGATTGTTAAACACCAAGGTGATCGGCCCGATCCCGCCTTTGGCATATTCCAAAGTGGCAATCGTGGTGCCGGAATCCTGATAAAAATCGGTTATCTTAATGTTTTTGCCGTCAATTTTAATATTGTTGCCAAGGATCAGGCTGGCGGGGATATCCTCATAGTCAATGTTGCTCACCTGATCGAGATCCTTGTCGTGATAGACAATAAAATCACCGTTGCCGACAATCAGTACATTGGTCGGCGCGCCATATTCCATGCGGATTTTGTTGGGCTTTTCGATCCATATTTTCCCCTCGGCCACATTGCCGTTGCTGGCATTTTGCACAAAGCGCGCCTCCAGAGTCGTTACCGAATTCAAATAGTCTTCGATTTTTCGGATGTCGGATCCGGTCGGTATATTGGCCTCGGCGGTTGTCAGCCCCAAGAGAAGGGCAGCGGCAACATATAATATCTTCATTAGGTTTATCCTCATTTTGTAAAACTAAAGACAATATAATGAACTTCCGTCCTTATTACAACCATTTTGCAAAATGATCGTGTTAAAAGTCGTTATTCGGCGTTTTTGCAGGGGATTTTAAGTTCTCAAAAACTTGCAAAAGATTCTTCTTTTCGTCTAAAAATTGCCTGTGGATAAAAAAACGGAATGTTGTCA
>CABUAP010000129.1 GCA_902489675.1 uncultured Azospirillum sp.
CACTATCAGCGGGCTGAACACCGTTCATACGCTGGACGACATGACCTTGGGAAGCGTCAAGGGCGGCGTTTCTTACCGGGTAAACGACCACATTAACGTTTTCGGCAACATTGGCTACCTGTATGGCAGCGATTACGAAAACTTGTCGGCCAACCTCGGATTGAACTACGCGTTCTAAGCGCGGCTTCCGGTTCAACCGAACGTCCCAACGAAAAAAGGCGGAAATGTTTCCGCCTTTTTTCTTGCCGACAGACCATTTCAGTCCCACAGCATTTCAACCCCAAGCAGCCGTGCCAGAGCCAGCGCTTGTTCCGCCCCGATCTTCATTCCCCGCAACTCGCGGAAATGCTCGGAAATCTGAATACCGTCAATCACACAATCAGAAAAATCCAGCCCTTTAAGCGGTGTTTTGAAAAAATCTGCCCGGCTGAAATCGACCTCTTCCAATTTCAACTTTTTCAATTTGGCTTCCGAACAAAATGCCTCACGGAAACGACAACCGGAAATCGTACAGTTCTCTAAGCTCGAACGGGAAAAATCAGCATAGTCAAAACTACTTTCGCTAAAAGCGCATTCTTTCATCCCGCTTTCGCAGAAATTGCCGCCGTTGCCCTTGCTGCCGACAATCTGCGTTTTTTTCCAATAACTGCCGGCAAAGATACAATTTGAAAAATCACAATTAATAAACTTGCATTGATAAAAAGCGGTATGCTCAAAATTTACCCGCTCAAATTTGCATTTTATAAACTGCACCCGCTCAAATTCGATTTGCGAAAAATCATTGTCCTCAATCAACTCGTCTTCAAACATTTGGTCACAAACGCTCTCAATTTCATCTCGCGCCTGCTGTACAGATTCTTCCAACATATTTTCCTCCTTATCCTCACCCTGCCGCGTTTTCGGCACCGCATTGTCCGCAGTTTGAACAACCGTTGCAAATCAGCCTGCTGCCGCAAGTTTGGCAGCGTTCGCCGAAAAACTTGCAATAAACTTCCGCCTCCCCGCTGTCAAAAAGCAAAAATTGCGGTTTTTGCAAACGGAAATTTATCTTCTTTCCCTGATATTGCAGCCCCGAACGCCAAGCGGCGTAACTTTGTCTCCGCTTGTCCGGCAAATGCCAAGTTTTGCCGTCTTTAATAAAATTGGTACCGGTTTCGATAAAACAAAAAGTCACATCGGCAGCAACGCATTCGTCATAAAGCGCTTTCACCCACTTATATTCAAGCGGACGGGAACCGTCATAATTTTCACCGCCGGCAATGACCTGTTCAATCTGCCCCGCCGCCAGATAATTCCCGATACTGACCGCCCCGATAAAAGGTGCCGCCATAATTCCCTTATGCTTAAAAGGTAACTCAAGCATAATCGGGATTCGCTCGTCGGCTCTCTGCTGGTTCTCGCAGGTAACATTGAAAAAAACGTTCTCCCAGCCGTCGCCCCAATCGGGCGGCAGACAATCGGCAACCCGTTCCGGCCGCTTGGTCAGAAGAAAAAACACCACGTCCGGCCGCTGTTTTATGATTCGCCAGGCCTCATTCCGCCAGCCGTCGGCTTCTGCAAGAAAAAAATCGGATGTCATACATACCCGAAGCTGCTCTCCGCTCATAACCCGGTAACCGCCGCTCCTGTTTTTTTGCAGGGGATAGTCAAAATTATTTTTAACCTTATAGATGTGGCTGCCGTCCGTGTTCCGCTGTCGATCAAGAAAATACATATAACAATTTTCACAGCCTTCGCTTTTTTTGACGCATCCGTGCCACGGGTTCCAAATGTCATGCATTTTCCGTTCCTTTCTTTGTGCGGACAAACCGTCTGTCGCATTTACCGATTCCCTGCCGCCTTTATTCAAACCTCTACCGCTTTGCAAATCTTGAACAACTCTTACTCAAACCATCACCGCCGCGGCACTCCGCAGCTTCCGCCGGCATCTCCCTTTTTTATAGCAGAAAACCGCTTTTCCGGCAAGCATTCTCCTGCCGGTTGTTTAAAAACAAAATTTCGAAAACAAAATGCCCCGCACTCAAAAGTCAATATACCGTCACCCGGCATAAATCAAAAAAAGACATAAAAACAATTCAAGCCACAAAAAAACCGTCCTTGCGGACGGTTTTTTAATGGCGGGAGTGACGGGACTCGAACCCGCGACCTCCTGCGTGACAGGCAGGCGCTCTAACCAGCTGAGCTACACCCCCATTCAGGTTCGTTTCCCCTTATACCTAACATTTTTTTTTATTGCAAGCATTTTTTTTAGATTTTATAAAAAAAATATTGCTATTAACATTCTGGCAATTTTTTTCTGGTATTTTTCACCCCGTATGGTACATTACCGGACTGGAAATTCAGGCCATGATAATTATAAAGGATTTTTGATTTTGCATAAAAATATTCTCAAGCCCCTTGCCGCGGCAGCCAAAAACAAACGGTGCTGGCTCACATTCTGCACAACTTTTGCCATCGCCTTGTTTGGCATCATTGTCATCATCCGCAACACCGATGTCAATACTTCTCTGTCTCCTTCGTTTGCAGATATCGAATCGATCGAAAACGAAGTTTACGATGAGGAATTCAGCGAACCCGATAATGATTTCATTGCCGAAGATTACGCCTCTGCGGAAGAAAATGCCGCCCCCGAACCGACGGAAGAAACCAGAGAAAACACCATTACCGTCAAACCGGGCGATACATTGCTCAGCATTTTGACCGGTTTGGGGATGGAATATCAACAAGCTAACGAAATTTTTCTCGCCACCAAAAAAGTTTATGATCCTCGTGATATGAAAGCCGGGCAAAAGCTACAGATCAGCCTGCAATGGAATTTGCCGGAAAATAAATTGATCAGTATCGACAGCATCTCAACTCAGATTCGCAGTGCGGAACGAGTCGTTATCGAAAAAGACGAAAACGGCAAATATACCGCCCAATTACAAAAAGACGAACTGATTGAAGAAACAAATTCGGCCGCCGGCACTATTAACGGCAGCCTGGCAGCAGCTATGAGCGACGAAAAAGTTCCGGCGCGCATCATTGCCAATTTCATTAACATTTTTTCCTATAGCGTCGATTTTCGCCGCGATGTCAAAAAAGGCGATAAATTTGAAATCATTTACGAAAATTATGTCACGCCCAACGGCGAGGTTGTGAAAAACGGCAATATTTTATATGCGTCGCTCACTCTCGGCAAAAACAAAACCGACCTCTACCGTTTTCAGGATAAAAACGGCAACGCCGACTACTACGATGCCAAAGGCTATGCCGTGAAAAAGACCTTGAGCCGCAAACCGATGTCTTATCAAAATGCCCGCATCTCCTCACCTTTCGGCCGCAGACGGCACCCGATTTATAAAGACTACCGCGTCCATTGGGGCATTGACTATGCCGCACCGCGCAACACCTTGGTCTATGCCGGCGGCGACGGTGTTATCCAAGTGGCCAAATATAACGGCGGTTACGGCAATTATATCAAAATCCGCCACAATTCGGAATATTCCACCGCCTATGGTCATATGCAGAAATTTGCCAAAGGCATCCGCCCCGGCGTGCGGGTCAAGCAAGGACAGGTAATCGGTTATGTCGGCTCAACCGGACGCTCAACCGGCCCTCACCTGCACTACGAAGTTATCAAAAACGGTAAGCGGGTCAACCCGTTGACCATCAAGGCAGCCGCAGGAGAAAATCTGCGCGGCAAAAACCTCACCAGCTTTAAACGTCAGGTGGCACAGATCAAAGAAACCCATCAGAAAATGCTGGCAGCCAAAGAAACGCCGGCCGATGACGGCAAACTGGCAGATGCACAAGGTGCTGCAGGCATTCAGGCCAACTAAATTATACAAAAGCAAAAACCCCGGGCAAAATACCGGGGTTTTCTTTTTTAACCGTTGAAAAAACTTCAGACCGGACAAACAACCGCCTCAATTACCGGAACAGTTTCCTTTTTCGCGAACTCCTCAAAACGAGAAGCAAAAGCGAATTTGTCAAGGCCGTTAATCGTCAGAATTTTCGGATTTTTGAGAATCGCCGGCAGTTCCTCGCTGCGAAAGACACTCCGCGGATCGGCATTATTGACAAATGCCGTCACATTGCCGACCGCACAATCAATAAAACGATGAGAGGCCAGCCGCCAGATTTCGGCTGCTTTAACCCGATCCTCGTCATTATCAATCATACTCCAATCAAAACCGAGTTCAATCAGCCGCCGGCCGCAGACGGTATCATCAATCATGACCATCTGCGGATTGGCCTGCATAAAGGCTAATGCGTTATCTTTATTTTCCGTTGTCGGCTGATAGCTGACCGAATACAGCACCACTGT
>CABUAP010000130.1 GCA_902489675.1 uncultured Azospirillum sp.
CCGAAGATTTCTTTTACTTTTTCCTGAACTTTCGGCATACGGGTCATACCGCCGACCAAGATAACCTCGCTGACTTCGTTGGCTTTAAGGCCGGCATCCGCCAGCGCCTTGCGGCAGGGTTCAACCGTACGTTCGATCAGGTCATCAACCAGAGATTCCAGTTTGGCACGGGTGAGTTTGATATTGAGGTGCTTCGGTCCGGTTGCGTCTGCGGTAATAAACGGCAGGTTGACATCGGTCTGAGTGGCTGAAGACAATTCAATTTTAGCTTTTTCCGCCGCTTCTTTCAAACGCTGCAGCGCCAGACGATCATTTTTCAGATCAATACCGCTTTCTTTTTTAAATTCATCAGCCAAATAGTTAACGATGCGCTGGTCAAAGTCTTCGCCGCCGAGGAAGGTGTCGCCGTTGGTAGATTTTACTTCAAACACGCCGTCACCGATTTCCAAAATGGAAATATCGAAGGTACCGCCACCCAAGTCATAAACCGCAATGGTGCCGTTTTTGTTTTTGTCCAGGCCATAAGCCAAAGCCGCGGCCGTCGGTTCGTTGATAATACGCAAAACATCCAAACCTGCAATTTTACCGGCATCTTTAGTGGCCTGACGCTGAGAATCGTTGAAATAGGCCGGAACGGTGATAACCGCTTTATCAATTTTTTCGCCCAAATAGCTTTCAGCATATTCCTTGATCTTCTGCAAAACAATCGCCGAAATCTGCGACGGTGCATATTTCTGTCCTTTGGCTTCTACCCAAGCGTCGCCGTTATCGCCGGCAACAATTTTAAACGGAACCAGTTTTTTGTCTTTTTCAACTTCCGGCGAATCGAACCGGCGGCCGATCAAACGTTTGATGGCAAACAGCGTGTTTTCCGGGTTGGTTACGGCCTGACGTTTTGCCGCTGCGCCGACCAGACGTTCATTGTCGGTAAAGGCAACGATTGACGGCGTCGTGCGGGCGCCTTCGCTGTTTTCCAGAACCTTGGATTCTCCGCCTTCCATAACCGCAAAGCAGGAGTTGGTTGTACCAAGGTCGATACCAATAACTTTATTGCTCATAATCTTTTCCTTCGTAAATTTAACTTTCTAAACTGTTATATAGGAAGCACAAAATTCATAAGCAATAGGTCTAAATGTTTTTTTTGATATTTTATTGCCGCATTTCTGGCGCTTATCCGCCGATATTAGGGGAACCATTTGAAAATCAACATAAAAAAGGCGGCATAGGCCGCCGAGATTAAATATTTATTTCGTGATTTCCATACCGCTTTTACCGCTTTCCAACACAGTGCTGGCAAAAGCAAAATCGTTTTGGTTGCAGGAATAGATCCGGTACAGGATATCACCGGCCGTTACCTGATCCCCCGTTTTTTTGAACAGGTCGATTCCCGCACCCGGATACTGTCCGCCGCCGCACAAAACACCAAGACGGGTCATAAAGGCATTATCTATTCTTTTGACCGTACCGTCAGTATCGGCAACAATATCACGGGTCAAATGGCCAAGCTGGATCTGCTCTTTGACTTTACCCTGCGACTTGATAATCTGCTCCATGGCATCCAGCGCCTTACCCGATTTGAGCAGCTCGCGGGCAACGACATAACCTTGTCCGCCTCGCAGTTTGGGATCAAACTCCAGAATACGGCCAGCTAAAAACAGCGACTTTTCTTTCAAATCTTCGGGGGCATCATCCTTATTTTTCAAAACTTTCATCACATCCCGAGCTTCCAGCGCCGCCCCGATGCCAAAACCGATCGGTTCCGAACCGTCGGTAATAACCACATCCACATTGATTTCCATCATATCGCCCACATACTCGATCAATTTACGCAGGCGCATGGCTTCCTGTGTCGTTTTGACCCGGGCACGCGGACCAACCGGGATATCAATCAGCAAGTGAGTAATGCCGGCCGCCATTTTCGTCGCCAAAATAGATGCGATGCTGCGCTCCAACGTTGCCAGACCGTTTTGCTGTTCAACCATGGAGATAATTTTGTCAGCGGCAACAATTTCCAGCCCGTCCAAATTAACCACCGCGCCGCGCTTTTCCAACACTTGTTTTTTCAAGCTGCGGACATCAAGGTCAATGCCGGCAAGCATCTCCATAGTATCCGCCGCAGCGGTGCAGCCGTTCAGCGAATGAGAAACCGTCTTGGGGATCGGCAGACCATAAGCGGCAACAATTGCGGTTAAAATCAAATCCGCCCGGTTGCCGGGAACCTCGCCCAAACAATAGTGGTCAGCCACAATTTCTTCACTGCCCCAATCAATAACGCGGTCGCCGCGCAGCGCTTCGGTCAGCGAGAGCAGCTCGGCCGGCGTAATAAAAGAACCGGCCGCCACCAGAAAGGAAGCGATATCCATATTGGAATAGCGACGCGCCGAAATATCGGCAATGATATCATTGTATTCTTTTGAGCTTAAAATATTGCCGGCAATTTTACGACGGACAGCCGTCAAGCTCGGTGCCGGCGGCGTTAAAGTCAGCGATACCCGGGAACCTTCCGGCAAACCGATCTGCTTGAAAGCCTCGGTATTGAGCCCCAGTTCATCGGGACGAATAATTTTGCTGCTGTCAACAATTTGCAAAAAGGCGTATACCGGCTCGCTGCCGCCATGGATTTCAATTCTGGTCATCGTTTTGATATTGTCGATTTTATAAACCGGACAATCGCGATGAATATAGGCAATATTCTCGTTAAACGAAGAAACCGGAAGATGTTTTAACTCAAGCATGACCTTGCTCCTGTATAAGTATCAGCCGCTCAAAGTAAGCGGCCGGATTGAAAAAAGCCGGCAGGAAACAAAATTATTTCTTGTTTTTCAGCGGTTCGCTTTTTACCATTTCGCATTCGATCTTCTGGTGGGTCAGGATGCTCAAGACCTTAACCAGCGTCGGTTTCATTTCCGCACGGGTAACAACAATATCGACCATGCCGTGTTCGCGCAGATATTCTGCCCGTTGGAAACCTTCCGGCAGTTTTTCGCGAATTGTCTGTTCAATCACCCGCGGGCCGGCAAAACCGATCAGGCAGCCCTTTTCGGCAATATGAATGTCGCCCAGCATGGCAAACGATGCGGAAACGCCGCCGGTAAGCGGATCAACCATGACCGAAATAAACGGCAGCCCGTTTTCTTTTACCATATTAACGGCAGAAGTGGTACGCGCCATTTGCATCAGCGACAAAATGCCTTCCTGCATCCGCGCGCCGCCGGAATTGGCAATTGTGATCAGCGGGATTTTGTGCTTTACTGCCTGTTCCGCCGCTTTGACAATTCCTTCGCCGACAGCCATACCCATCGAACCGCCGATAAAGGCAAAGTCGAGCGCGGCAACCACGCATTTGACACCGCCGATCGTGCCTTTGGCAACTTTGATTGCATCCTGATTGCCGGTTGATTTACGATAAGCTTTTAAGCGGTCGGTATATTTTTTGGTATCCTTAAACTTCAACGGGTCTTCTTTAGTTTCCGGCAGGCTGATTTCGGTATAAGCGCCGTCAAACAGCAGCTTCAGTCTTTTATCCAGATAAAGGCGCAGATGATGGCCGCATTTGGGGCAGACATACCAAGTCTTTTTCAACTCTTTGGAAAACAGAAGTTCGCCGCAGCCCGGGCATTTCAGCCACAAATCGTCGGCAATTTCCTTCGGTGTGGTTTTCTTGATTTTCGGGCGGACAAAGTCAGACAGCCAGTTCATATTTTAATCCTCGTTGCAGTTACAGACACCAGAAATCGTCAGATTTCTGGTTTTTGCGTTTAAACATATTTGACAATTTATCTTTAAAGCCGGTTTTGGCAGGTTCTTTTTTATCAAAGGGGAAAGCAACTTCCGCTTTTTCCGCTTTGTTTTTGGCATTTTCCAAATCGCCTTTCAGGCTTTCGACCTTGCCGGCCAGTTCCTGCTGCTCGCGGCTCAGCTTTTTATTCTGACGCTGCTGGGAACGAAGAGCGCTCCGCAGCGGCGCATAAGACAGCCAAGAATCGAGCTTGCCGATAATATAGCCGAAAACAATAAAGAAAATAACGGCAACGCTTAAAGAGATCGTAATCTCGATATTGAACGGCCACAGGCTGAAAACAGCCATATCGTTGTTGACGAAAGCAAACACCGCCACGATAATAATGAGCGGCAGTCCGATTATCATTTTTATAAAACTCATAGCCTTGCCTTTCCAAAAAATCTGCCAAGACCTGTCTATTTGGCCTTGTTCAGCAGTTCGTACAATTG
>CABUAP010000131.1 GCA_902489675.1 uncultured Azospirillum sp.
AGCATGAAAACACCCGAACCCATCATATTTCCGGCAACCATCAAAATTGCCGGTATCAACCCTATCTTATTACTTTCGCTAACCATATATTTTCCCCGTTTTTGATATCATTTTGCATATTTACTTACGGCTACTACATAATCCTTCTCTGTACGGGTTACAATCAGCCGCCGTTTTTTTCCGGCTACAACTTTTTGCTTATTTTTATCAAAACGAAGAGTTCCCATATTGCTTAAAATTAAAATGAGGAGAGTTTGATGAAAAAATTTGTACTGATCCTGTTGGCAGTATTATGGGCGGCGCCGCTCTGCGCCCAGACTGCCGACTTTGTTCCGCTCAATCCCGTTCAGGTGAATAAAAAGCTTGATTCCGTTACCAAAAAACTCCAATCGGGAAAAGCCGAGAAAGAAGAAATTTCGGCCATTTTACAAGAAATCACGGATCTGCAGAATGATTTGCAGCAAACACGTCAGTATTTTGCCGCGGATCTTGCTTCGGTACAAAAAAAACTGAATGCCCTCGGTCCGGCACCGGAAAAAAATGAAAGCGAGCCGGCCGATATTGCCAAGCAGCGCAAAGATTTTTCGGCCAAAGCCGATGACTGCAAAGCACAAATTGCACAGATGGATCTGCTTGCCGCCCGGATTGACGAAATCAACGCTCTGATCCTCAAAATACGCAACCGGCGACTGCTTGATAATATTCTGGTCAAACAAAATTCTATTTTTCATCCCGAAGAGTTTTGGCAATCGCTGACAACTTTTGCCGGTTTTGTTTTTGAACTGATCAAATCTCCGCTCAGCTGGTATCAAAAACTGCCGCCGGAAAAAGAAGCCGTTGTCAACGGCAATATCTTGACGGTTGCCGCCACCATGCTGATCGCTCTGATTGCCGCTTTTTTTCTCGGACGCTATATCAAACACCGGTTCGGTTATCGAGAAACCGTGGAACAGCCCGACTATTCGCAGAAAGTGCGGGCCGGAATCGCGATGTTTACGGCACGCGGGGTTATTCCGGCTGCCATCATCGGCGCATTTTTATTCTGGCTTAAAGGCAACGATACGGTCAACGCCGACTCTTTCGGCCTGCTGCTTAACACGGCAGCACTTTATCTGTTATATTATTATTTGACCAAAGCATTGGTACGAACCATTTTTACACCCAACAACAGCCGTTGGCGGATTATTGAAGTTACGGACTGCTGCGCCCAAGCCATCAGTTCGGCTCTGATTTTTTCGGCTGCGGCGATCTGTATCGTATCCTTTTTCCAGAATCTGGCCGACCGGATGAATTACGACAGTTCCATCATCTATTCGCTCAAAATTTTTGCCAATGCGGTAAAAGCTTTTTGCGTTGTTTGGGTAGCACGCAAAGCGTTATATAACAACAATCCACCGTCACCGGAAGAAATTTCCGACGATACGCCGGCGCCGGAGCTGAGTACCGGTTCCAAAATCAGTCTGTTTATCACTTTTGCCATGACGGCGGCTTTTATCGTTTCGCTGTTCGGCTATATCCGTTTATCGGAATACATTATCAACCGTTTTATTGTTTCCGGAATTACCATCGGCATTTTTTATATTGCCGATAAGCTGATCCGCGGGTTTTTCCACCGCATTTTGCAGCTGCGCTTTTGGATGATGACGTTTCGCTTTCGGCGCAAAGCGCTGCAAAAAGCCGAATTTTGGTTTGGGCTGGTGCTGACGCCGATACTTTGGGTCTTGGCAATTTTAACCCTGCTTGCAGTTTGGGGTGTTTCGGTTGATCTCTTGCTGGCACGGGTTAAAAGTTTTCTCACCGGTTTTAACATCGGCGGCATCCGAATCTCCATTACCTCAATTCTGCTCGGCATTATTTGTTTCTTTGTTTTGCTGTCTTTATTCAAAGTTCTCAAAAACAGTTTTATCAATGGCAGCCTAAGCAAAATAGAAATGGATAACGGCGTGCGGAATTCTGTTATTTCTTCCATCAATTTTCTCGGCTTTATTTTTTCCGGCCTGATTGCGATTGCTGTTATGGGCGGCAGCCTGAGCAGCGTTACCATCATCGCCGGGGCGCTTTCCTTCGGGGTCGGCCTCGGTTTGCAAAACATGGTCAGCAATCTTGCTGCCGGCATGACCATTTTATGGGAACGGCCGATCAAAATCGGCGATTGGGTAGTGATCGGCGGGCAGGAGGGAATTGTCCGCAGAATCAATATGCGGTCGACAGAAATTGAAACCTCCAACAAATCGACGGTTATTGTTCCCAATTCCGCCATTTTATCCCAAAGTCTGGTCAACTATACCTATTCCGGTTTGATGGGAAAGGTCACGGTCAAAGTCGGTGTCGGTTACAACAGCGACATTGCCCAAATCAAGAAAACGCTTTTGGAAATTGCCGCCTCAAATCCCGATGTTTTGACCACCCCGGCGCCGTCGGTTTCTTTCAGCAATCTCGGCGACAGCAGCCTGGAATTTCAGCTCAGCTGCATGACTGCCAATGTTTTCCGGCGCTCCGGCATTGCCGATGATTTTCGTGAAAAAATTATCCATCGTTTCCGGGAATTAAATATTGACATCCCCTACCCGCAACGCACCATTCATCTGGATCAGGCGGAAACAAACAAAAATGAGGCGCCGGCCGTTATTCCTTCAGATGAATAAAACCGGTGCCGGAAAACAAAGCTCCTTTAAACCGACCGCGCGCTGAAGGCATCCTCTTGACTTTTTACAAAAAATGCTTTGTATTAGGAAATAATTTCAGCCATTGTGGAAGGTGAAAATGAAAAAGAAGGTTAAAATAATATTTTGGCTCATACTTGCTGTGGCCATCATCCTCGGGATCTGTGCCGGACGAGAAAAATACGAGGAATTTCGGCAAACCGAGCTGGCCAAAGTGATGACGGTGAAAGACAAAAAATTTGATCCCGCCCAATTGACGGAGATGGCCAGATCCTTGGCGGCTCAACCTTATGTCGCGCCGGCAAATAATCTGCCCCCTGCTTTGAAACAACTGAATTATGATCAATACCGAGATATTCGCTTTAACCGTGAGAACGGCCCTTGGTATGGTAAAAAACTGCCGTTTGAAGTTCAATTTTTTCATCTCGGTTCTTTGTTTTTGACCTCGGTGCCGATCAACGAAGTTATTAACGGGCGCATTCATCCGCTCAAATATTCTCCCGCCTATTTTGATTATGGCAAAAATCAACTGAACACCGATGAACTGTCAAATACGGGCTATGCCGGTTTTCGTCTGCACAATCCGCTCAATACAAAGAAATATTATGACGAATTGGTATCTTTCCTCGGCGCCAGCTATTTTCGCGCGCTCGGCAAAGGGCAAAAATACGGTCTTTCCGCCCGCGGTTTGGCAATTGATACCGCCGTTCAAACCGGGGAAGAATTTCCTATTTTCAGAGAGTTTTGGCTGGTTCGTCCCAAAAAAGGCGACAAATCGGTAACTCTTTATGCTTTGCTTGACAGTCCGAGCGCCGCCGGCATTTACACATTTGTCATCACTCCGGGCAAAAATACAATTATGGACATCGATGCCAAAATTTTTCCCCGTAAAGAAATTAATAAACTGGGAATCGCGCCGCTGACCTCCATGTATTTGTTTGGCGAAAATACCAAAAATAAATTTGACGATCATCGGCCGGAAGTTCATGACAGCGACGGTCTGCTGGTTTTGAACGGCCGCAACGAGTGGCTATGGCGGCCGCTTGATAATTCCAAATATTTGCGCATCAGCGCTTTTGTCGATGAAAATCCCAAAGGATTCGGACTGCTGCAAAGAGATCGGGATCCGGCGCATTATCTTGATTTTGAGGCCGATTATGAACAGCGCCCGAGTGTCTGGGTTGAACCCAAAGGCAACTGGGGTAAAGGTTGGATCGAACTGGTGGAGATCCCTTCCATGCAGGAAATTCACGACAATGTTGTTGCCTATTGGGTCCCGCAGGAAAAGGTTATACCGCAAAAAGAACTGAATTACCGCTATCGTTTATATTGGTTTAAGCAGCTGCCGGTCAAAAAGATCCCCGGCGACATTACCGCAACCTACACCGGTATCGGCGGCATTTCGGGAATGCAGGAAAACCACAAACGCAAATTTGTGATTGATTTTGATATTCTCAATATGCAAAAAGAAGTAGAAAAAGGAATTGCCCGGTTGGAAGTTTCCGCCAGCGAGGGCGAAATTACCGGGCACCACTTGATGTACAATCCGGTAACCAAG
>CABUAP010000132.1 GCA_902489675.1 uncultured Azospirillum sp.
TTTAGGAAAAAACATAAAAATAATACTTGTCAAAAATATTTTTTTGTCTATACTAAAAAGAACAAATAATTTTTATGTTTAATTAAAATACGTCTCAAATGAAAAAAGAAAGTTTGAATGTTCAGCCTACAATGGTTCCGCAAAAAGAAAGTTTGAAAAACCAGCTCAAATCTGCCAATGAACAAGAGTTGGTCGAACTCATCAGCGGTGTTACCGAACAAGTCCGCAACGGTCGTTACCGCAAAGTGGAAGTGCAGCGCGATGTTGTCACCGTCCTCTCGCAGAAACGTCCTCGTGTCAACTCGGTAACCCGTCCGGCGTATCAGGCGTTTGTTTATAACGTCAGCGGCGCCGCTTCCAAAAATTTGGAAGTTATGAGAAAGGTTAGAGCTTTCGCCAAGGAAAATAACTTAGAGTGGAACTGAACAAAAAACGCCTCACCGACAGAAAAACGGTTTCCGTCCGGAGGCACTTTTTCTGTCATAAATTAATATGTATGGTAAAAAAGACAAAAAGAACATTTTCAGTAGAGGAACAAGAGTTCCTACGTGCCGAATGGCGTAGAATGCACCCCGAAGAAGCTGCCCGCCGCGATGCCAAAAGAAATCTGGCTAAGGAGGAAAAGGCAAAACTCCAACAGGAAAAAGAGGATTTCGAACAAGAAAACCTCGTTTTGTCGGAGCCTCCGAAAGAAGAACTTTCGGTCGAAGAATACCGAAAGAGAATTCATGCGCTGTGGGAAGATGTTCGGCAAAAACGCGAACAATATGTAAAAGAGCGCGTTTTGGCGGACACTGTTCTTACTGAGGAGCAAAAGCGTGATTTTCGTTATTTCGTAACTAACAACTACGATATCGAAAATCAGGTTCTGGCAGCTGTGACCAGTGCGTTGCTGGTTGAAGGACTGCGCTATCCCGACAAGGAGTTGAACGATTTCAGTTTCAATTTCCTCCGGGAAAAGGAAAGTGCAGAAAATGACATTTCCTGGTCATTCTGGATTCAGGTCTGGGATCAGGAATTTGTGCCGCTTGATGCTGTTCGTCTGATGCTTGACATCGATGATGGAAAGTTCAGAGCTCTGGATCGCTTCCGGGGCTTGGTCGACATCATTTCCAGCAAAATTTTGCGCCATCTCGATCAGGAATATCACCGGTTGGAATGGTCGCGCTCGCTGGAAGATCCGAACATTCGGACGCGGGAAGTCGGACGAAAATGTCGCCGGATTTTCTATTTTCAGGTGCTGCTTGGTGCCTACGGAATAGAATTTCCTCGCGCTTACTATTAAAAGTAAGCGTATCCTGGTTAAAAGACGCCCCCTTAGGGAGCGTCTTTTTTTGTGCCCAAATGTTGACGTAATACTTGAAGCGACTTTGGGGTTTTTAAAGGGGAAAAAGTTCATCTTTCCGGTTGTCAAATAGGGTTTGCCGGCTTTGATCCGCGTGTTTTTATTTGACAAAAAAATGAAAAAGTGCTGTAATGCAAAGTTGAACAATGATTATTAATTTTATTTTTATAACGCCTATGAAACTTTCTAAAGAAGCCGGAAAAGAAATAAGAAAATTTCCTGCTGCCTGTCGCTCTGCTGTTGTGATCCTGTTAGAACTGGGTTTTGACATCGACGAGATCAAAAATAATTTGTCCAAGTTTGCGGAATTGGAAGCAAACCTCTATGACCGCTGGTATCGAAAAATGATACACGCCATTCACGACTGGCGTATCGACCCGGAAACTTATGCTTACGAGTTGGCGCGTCGGTTGGATGAAAAATCTATCTCGCCCGAACACGCCGTAACTTTGGTAAACAGACGACTGCAACAGTTGAAAGACAGCGGACACCGTCCCAGCCGAATGTTGGAGCAGATAAAGAAAAATGCGGCTCAATATACGGCGGAATGCAGAAAATTTCAAAAGTATGCCATCCCTTATATCACCGATCTCAATTATGAGGGGTTGTATAAAAGGGTAGGGGAACATGCGGCCGAAATTCGCCGGGTTGAAGAGGATAAACTCTTTCAACTGCAAACCATCCATCATCTGCACAACAAGCAGGCCGATTGCATGGATTTGTCGCTTCCGCGTGTCGATCGCTGTTTCCCCGAGGATTTGCTGCCGCGCGCCTTGTCAACCGCTTTTTCCGCGGATGACAAAATTGCCCATGAGCAAGCTCTTCTGATCAACGGTTTTTTCGATTCGGAGGGCAGCATGGCCTTTGAGTTGGAAAACCCGATGGTGGTCAAACAATTGTGTTTTCGTTATATTGCCGATGTCTTGGCCAATCGGATACCGAATATCATTTTGATTCAGGTGTCTTTTAAAGGCGATTGGGTCAGCAAGGAAATCCATGATATCTACATGGAAGCCTATGAAAACATTCGCAAATACGGAATGACGGTTGTGGTTCACACTCAGGTCAAGAAGCTTTATGAACGGTTTGCGTTAGAGGGCAAGAAAAAAAGCGAACTGATGCCTTTTGAGCGTTGGGTGGCGGAACTGGAAGAAAAATACCGCGCGTATTGATCTTTTCCGCTTAAAATTAAAAATCCCCGAAACCTTTGTGGTTTCCGGGATTTTTTTTAAAAAGCTTTAAGCCCTGCTGCCGGCAGGCTTGAAAACGGGGTATGAATTGTTTTTGGCGCTTGTCGGCAACAAAATATAGTGCTATCCTCTAAAGCCTAGTATCAATTATTTATTAATTTTTATATTTCATGAGTTATAAAAGTATCAAAGAGCTTTACCGGTTGGGAAACATTGCCGCTGCTAAAGCTGCCTTAGTCGACGCATTGAAAAATAATGCCTTGACTGTTTTTGAAAAAAAATCGGTGATTCGTTTAAATGCCGAAGCATTGCTTGAGGCTTATGTTGCGTCTATGCCGCCGGAGCCGAAAAAATGGGAGATCATGGAAATCGTCCATACCGGAAATGTCAGGATCATAGATCAGCTGGATGTTGCCGAGTTTCCCGTCGCTGCTCAATACGAGCTGCTCAAACTCAACGACATCGGTATTTTCAAGCGTCATTTCCTACGCTATCCGAAGGTAAAATTTTGCGACCGGGTGGACTTGTTCATCATCCGTTCCGGTGACCGCAGTTTTGCCGCCGCCTATTTGGCCGCCAATTGGCTGGATAAGGAAGCGGAAGAAGCGCTGCTTGACAGCAATGACCTCGATTTGATCCGCTGCTATTTTTGCAAGTATGAAGAATGCTGCAAAGTAGCCGAGGCGATCAGGATCGAGTAGTTTAAAACGAAATTTTTCACCAAACAAAACCCCGCGCTATGCGGGGTTTGTGCGTTTAAATATGCAAGAGCGTCTAGCGGCGTCCGGATTTGCCGGCGACAATTGCTTTTTTGATTTCGCGGCCGTTAAACTGGCGGAATTCGTCCATTGCCGCAGTTACAACCGCGCCGAAAATGACGACTGCCCAAGAAAGATACATCCAAATCAGAAAGACCGGGATCACCGCCATCGCGCCATAAAGGGTTTTGTAGGTGGCGTTGTGTAAAACCGCCAGCGCAAACCCCTGTCGTAAAAACCAGAATAAAACTACAGCCACCACTGCCCCGACGAGCGCGCTGACCGGTTTGACTTTTTTGTTGGGAACCAAAATATAAACCAGCATCAAACTTAAAATTGTCATCAGCGGCGGGATCAGGTAGCTGAAGAAAAAGCGCCCGGTTTCGCCGTCTGCCGCCATAATTTTCTGCAAAGTGTACAAATATCCCCGCATCGAAAAGGCGGTGCCGAGCAAAAGCGGACCAAGGGTAATGACAGTCCAGTAAAGCGTAATTTTGGTGGTAATATGCCGCGGCTGAGTAACTTTGAAGATAAAATTGAAGCTGTTTTCGATTGTTGACAGCAGCAAAATCGAGGTGACGGCAATACCGGTCACGCCGATGGTTGTCAACTGGCCGGAGTTTTTGACAATGGCGGCAAAATATTGGCTGACTTCCTGCTCAAATTCCGGCGTCAGATTGTGAAACAAAAATTCCTCAACCTGGCTGCGGATCGATTCAAATACCGGAAATGCGGAAAAAATCGCCAGTCCGATCGCAAACAGCGGCACCAGGGCAATCAGTGAAGTATAGGCAAGCGAAGAAGCGACCCGGAAAATTGCGTCGTTTTGCGCTCTTTTGGCGAGAAAGAACAAAAAATCAGTTAACGGTTTCAGTTTTTCGGCGGTTTTTGTTTTCCATTCCATAAAATTACCTGCTGT
>CABUAP010000133.1 GCA_902489675.1 uncultured Azospirillum sp.
CAAGCTGCGAGCCGAGTTCAAAATGAACGTTTATAATCCGGCCGGCAACTTCAATGCTCCGGAAACAACGCTGATTGCAAGCGGCAAAGCCGATTTGCAAAAAGTATCGCTGAATATTTCTTCGCTGAATGTGGTCAACAATGTTATCACCGGTACCGCGAGCGCCGATATTTCCGGTAAAGTGCCGTATGTGAAGGCTGATTTGAAAAGTGCAAAAATTGATTTGCAGTCGTTTAACCGGCAAAGCCCGACTGCTTTGGTGCTGCCGTCATTGATCTCAAGCGCCAACGCCAGTGAACTGGTGCCCAATGATAAAATCCCGTACGACCTGTTGAAAATCGTGAACGGCGATTTTAAGGTCAGCATCGACAAACTGATTGTCAATGACACTTTTGCCGCAGATAATGTTAAACTGGCCGCTAATATTAAAAACGGCGTTTTGAATGTTAATCCGCTGGAAGTCCGGTTCGGTCAGGGAACCGCGGATATTGCGGCTGTTGTTAATGCGGCGGCTCGTTCGCTGACACTGCAAGTCAACACAAAAGATATTGTCCTGCAAAGCCTGCATAAAGAGTTTCAGGTAACAAACAATACCGATTTCGGCATTGTGTCCGGCGGTCAGAGTTTGCTCTCCGCCAACCTGAGCGGCAGCGGCGATACTTACCGCGCTCTGGTCAATTCTCTGTCCGGACAGTTGGTTACGATTGTTGACAAATCAACCGTTCAGACCGGTCGTTTGAGCTTCTTGACCAACAGTTTTGTCACCCAGTTGCTGAATGTGTTGAAAATTGATACTTCCAAAACCGAAAAAGTGGAACTGAAATGTGCCGTTGTCCGGGCGGATATTACGAACGGCAACGTAAATTTCCCCAAGGGAATTGCTGTTGATTCCGACAAGCTGACATTGGTCAGCGGCGGCACTGTCAATTTGCAGAACGATAAGCTCAAACTAAGTTTGAATGCTTATCGCAACGGTATCGACGATATCGGGATCATGCAGGCATTGAGCAATTTGGTTGAAATCAGCGGCACGCTGCAAAGCCCGAAAATTGCATTGGATAAAAGCGGGGCGATCCGCACTCTTGCCGGCGTGGCGGCCGGTCCGGCCTATGCCGGCGCACAGCTTTTGTTGGATCGGGATTCCGCACCGTGCTACACCGCGCTGAAAGGTACCAAATGGCAGGATCGTTTTCCCAAACCTTCGGCTGTCAGCGGCGCCGCCCAAAATACCTATCAGGGGGCTTCCGATGTGGTAGACGGTGGTATCAACGCGGCTAAAGATGCGGCAAAAAGCTTGGAAAATAACGCCAAAAAACTGATTAAGAACTTTTTAAAATAATTTAACTATGATGACGCCGAATTTTAAAATAGGGAAGGCATAAAATGACGGTAGAAAAACTTAAACAGGCGGTGGGCGAAATTGAAACTCGTCGGGAAGATGTAATCGAAAAACTGGTGCAGTTTGCGCCGACCGATTCGCTTTTGTTTTGGGGCAATAACGATGAACTGATCAAAAAACAGGAGCAGTTATGGAATCCTATTTTGAGCTGGGCCAATCGGGAGATCAATGCCAAATATATTACCACCCGTGACTTGAATGTGCCGGAGCAGGATCCGTATTCGTTGAACAATTTGAAAAATTTTATGGAAAACCTCTCCGACAAGGAACTAGCAGCTTTTTATCTGGCCTCAATCAATATGAAATCGGAACTTTTGGCTGCCGCGTTGGTTAAAGGGCATATCAGCGCCGAACAGGCCTTTGACGCCGCCAATCTGGAAGAACTCTGGCAGTCCGAACATTGGGGTAAGGAAAGTGTTTCCGAGCAAAAACGTCAGGATTTGAAACAAGAACTGCATGATATTGAACAGTTTTTGCGTCAATGAGCGTTAAAACCGTTTATCTCAAAATCTGCGGCCGGGTGCAGGGCGTCGGTTTTCGTTGGTGGGCAAAGCAAACCGCCAAAAATATCGGCGCTCTTGAAGGCTGGGTACGCAATACCGAAGACGGTGCGGTAGAAGTTTTGATGCGCGGGGAAGAAGAAAAACTTGACCGCATGATCCTTGCCTGTCGGCGCGGGCCGTTGGCGGCGCGCGTTGACAATATTGTTTTTCTGCCGCCGGTTGTCCGTGGTTTTCTGCCCGATATAACCGACGGAAAGTTTGAGATTGTATAAAACTAATTTCCGATAGAAAAAAATATCAACCGGCATATTTTCTTGAAGACAGGAGATATGTTTATGGTAAACAGCAGCGAAAATATTTTTACCGCTTATAAAAAAGCGGCGGAAGCCGTAACCAAGCTTGACCTTTGGCAGGACAAGCTGACGGCATGGCAAATGGTGGCCGATTTTTGCCGGGACAGCGGCAATTGCACGCTTGAAAACAAAGCGGCGCGAGATACGGTTTTGTTTTGGACTTATAATAATATGGGCAATCTGGCGGCTGAAAATGATCCGGATATTGCCCGCGCAGTCGAATATTATCGCAATGCGCTGCCTTTCTCGCCCCGTCAGTACGACCGTATAACTATCTATCGCAAAATTGCCCGCTTATATAAACAATCAGGTGATATCACAGCTTGGCTGGATACGGTTAAAAAGATCGTTCGCAAAGAAGGGGATATTGCCGAAATTACGGCTTATGTCGAGCAGGCCAGACGCAGCGATGATGCTGCCGTTAAAAAATCATTCTTAAAAAAAGCTTGGGCTAAGGCCGATTGCAGCTCTTACGGTATCGGCCGCGACTGTCAGCTGATTTCCGAACTGCTGGACGACACTGCTCGGGAAATGCGGGCGACAAAACGGGAACAAGAACGCCCGGAAACAGAATTTGAACGGCGGTTTTAACCGGTAAACCGCCGTTTTAATGAACAATAACCGCTTAATCTTTACGGCAGAGTTCGGCAAATTCGTCCTTTTTGCGGCCGAGCATTTCTTCGGCATCGGTTTTCAAAACGGCCGGTTTGCGTGCGATGGCATATTGCGGCAGTTTTTGCTGCACGACTTCTGTCGGCAGACCAAAGGCCGAAGCGGGGATGCGGATTTTCTTACCCTGTCCGGCCGAAACCCGGGGCGTAATCTCGCCGCTGTCGGCATCTTCAAATTCGTTTAGACACAGCCGGATATTTTCCAGAGAACCGGGAACCAAAAATTCGATAAACTCACCGCTGTTGATATAGTTTCGCACTTCAAAGATAATATCATCCCCCTGCCATTCGACGATTGAACCGGCAAACAGCCACTCGCCCAAGGTGCGGGTATACTCATAATTTTGACTGAGATTGGTCAGATGCCCGTCGTAAAAACCAAGGCAGTAACCGCGATTTTGCAAGGTGTAAAGCTCGCTCATATAGCGGTCGGGCGACCAGTTTTCGGGATCACGGCAATAAGCATCGATAGCCTGCCGATAACTGCGGGCAGTGATTGCTGCGTAATATTCGGTTTTGTTGCGGCCTTCAATTTTCAGCGAGTGCATACCGATTTTGAGCAGGCTGTCGAGCCGGGGCATCAGGCACAGGTCTTTCGAGTTCATGATATAAGCACCGTGTTCGTCTTCAATAATTTCATAAAGTTCGCCCGGGCGGAAATCTTCTTTGACCAGAAATTCGAACATATCACGGTTTTCCGGAGTGATGTTGAGATCCCGAATAGAGCCGTCCTTCATCCGCAGATGCAGCTGGTAGTGCCAGCGGCAGCAGTGCGCGCATTTGCCTTGGTTGGCGCTGCGGTCGGCCAAGAAGTTGGAAATCAGACAACGGCCGGAATAAGACATACACATGGCGCCGTGAACAAAAGTTTCCAGCATAATATCCGGGCATTGCCGGCGGATTTCTTCCATTTCGGCAAAAGACACCTCGCGCCCGAGTACGCAAAGATCGGCGCCGAGAGACTGCCAGAATTTGACGGTTTGATAGGAGCAGATATTGGCCTGTGTGGATACAAAACGTTTTAACTCCGGCGCGTGTTCTTTTAGAAACAGAAAAACGCCGGGATCGGCGATCAGAACCCCGTCCGGTTTAAGCTCTCTCAAAGTGTTAACAAAATGCGGCAGTTTTTCGATATCTTTATTATGCGTATAAAGATTGAGCGTCAGATAAATTTTTTTACCGGCGGCATGAACAAAATCAATGCCTTCTTTAATATCCTCAAGCGAAAATTGGGATTGGGTGCGCAAGCTCATATCCGGTGTGCCGGCATAAAC
>CABUAP010000134.1 GCA_902489675.1 uncultured Azospirillum sp.
ATCGGCGCAGGCATAAAAACCCATAATCGGGTTGTCCTTTTTTTCGCCCCACAGATAAGTATAAGCGGGAATATGACCGATTTTTTTCATGATGATGTCTTCTGCTTCTTTGCCGGTGCGTCTGGACGAAGTGATCAGGATAGATCCGCTGACCTGATTATGCAGATTTAAGATCGCGTCAGCCAGCAGTTCCGCATTTTGGGCAGTAAACGGCTTTTTCTTGATGGCGCCGCCGATCAATACGGCCGTCAGCGGTTTGGGCAGAGCGGCAAATTCTTGTTCCCATTTGGCGCGTGCTTCTTTGAGAGCCTTTTCGGAAACGCGGTGGGCGCAGCCGGTGATATAAAACAGATTGTCGCCTTCTGCTTTACCGCGGTCATGCTCGGGGATAATCACCAGATCAATGTCTTTCAGCCCGAAGTTGCCGGGGAACATCAACTGAATGATTTTGGTTTTGCCTTTTGAAGCTTTTTTCAGCCACAAAGCGATCGGCGCGGTGCGCCGGCTGATGGACAGTACGGCATCGGGAAACGGCTCGTTTTTGAGGGGGGAGCTTTCTTTTAAATCCACCCCGATCAAGGTCTTGCCGCGAAGCATATTCGGCAGAGCTGCCAACCGGTTATAGACAATCTTTTTTTCGATAATGTCAAATTCGTCCTCAATGGCGGGAAAAATGCCTCTGGCCTGACCAACGCTGCCGGCACGGTCATCCATAAGCGCCCAAATAGTTTTTTTCATGTTTGATAACTCTAATATTTTTATGGTAAAACGATTCGTTCTTTATTATATTATCTGTATTGATTAACACAATCTTTTTTTAACCGACCGGAGGCCGCAATGAAAAAATTAGCCTTGTTTTTAACCGTTTTGATGTTGGGTTTTGCCGGCACTGCCGAAGCACAAATGGCAGCCACGCGCGATGCCCAATATATTGCCGTGCTGCGCGCTGTAGTTAATTATAAAATCGACGATGAGGAAAATATCCGCAATATCGAACGTCTGCGCGATGATCGCCGGTTTAATGAAAAAGTGCAGAAAATGCTTGATAAATTGAGCAACAACCGCAGTAAAAACACCACCAATCGGAAAGTTTTGCAGATTTTGGAGCAGGCGGGAAAAGATTTGTATAACCTTTTGGATTAAGCATTGCTTAACCAAGCCGTGTTAGTGTTTGATAAAAGGTTTAACCAGATGGGGAAGAAAATGAAAAAACTTACGTATGCAATGTTCGGTGCGGTTTTGCTGCTCGGCGGATGCCAGTATCACGAGTTTTATTATGATGAAGATACGCTGAATGAGGAAAATCAGGCAGCGGCTGCGGCCGCAACGCCGGGTGCCAATGTGACGGCAACCGCAATCCCCGCTGACGAGACTGCCGTTCAAGAACAAAAAGCAGTTGCCGATCAGGCGACTGTCAAAACCGCGGCTAAAGAAGAAGTGGAAGTAATGAACCCCGATCAACCGCTGGAAAAGCTGGCTTACGATTCCGCTTATGATCGTTTTCTGGACAATGTGGTGATCAAAGCCCGTTCGGAAAATTATGTGACATACGAATATAAGGATGTTCGTGTCGACGAGCTGGCGCCGCTGGCTTCCCGCTATTGTTTGGAGAACGGCAACCGCACGGCGGTACTGCGCAGCGTTATTTTGCATAAAAATTATGCCCGACGCGCCACTTTTGACTGTCTGCGCTTGCAATAGACTTTGTAAAACCCTATATAGATACAAAGAAATAAAGATTGCAAACGTATCGGTCAAGAGTATCAAATGGGAAAAGATTTATATAATATTTTAGGCGTGACCAAAAGCGCGACCAAGGCGGAAATCAAATCCGCCTATCACAAATTGGCGCGCAAATATCATCCCGATGTCAATAAAGACAATCCGTCCGCTGCCGAAAAATTCAAGGAAGTTTCGGCGGCATACGATATTTTGGGAGATGATGAAAAAAGAAAAAAATACGATAACAACGAAATTGACGGCGACGGCAAGCCGACCGGTTTCGGCGCCGGCTTCAACGGCGGCGGCAATCCGTTCGGGCAGGGCGGTTTTTATTCGTCTTCCGGCGGACAAAATGCTAATTTTGATTTTTCCTCAATCTTTGGCGATGATATTTTTTCGGCATTCAGCGGCGGCAGCCAAGGCACTTATCAGGGATTTGGCGGCGGCGCCAGACGCCCGCGCAAAGGCGAAGACATTACCTACACCATGCGCATCGATTTTCTGACAGCGGTTCGCGGCGGCGAACGCCAAGTAACGCTCGGCGGCCGCAGCATCAATGTCAAAATCCCTTCCGGCACGATTGACGGCCAGACCCTGCGTTTAAAAGGGCTGGGCGGTACCGGTCACTACAACGGCGAAAACGGCGATGTGTTGATTACCCTAAATGTTGACAAACATCCCTATTTTGGGTTGGAAGGACAGAATATCACCATGGAACTGCCGATCACGGTCAAAGAAGCGGTTTTGGGTGCCAAAATTACGGTGCCGACCATTGACGGTCAGGTTGCGGTCAAAATCCCGCCTTATGCCGGCAGCGGCGACAAATTGCGCCTTAAAGGCAAAGGGATCAAGAATCGCAACGGGCAGGGTGACCAACTGATTACCTTAAAAATTGTTGCGCCGCGCAATAAAAATTCGGAATTGGAAAAAGTGCTGCAAACTATGCCGGATGAAAACGTAAGGACTTTTTAATGCTTCTGGAAGCGCTGAGAGATTTTGAGTGGTATAACGAGGCGGCCGATGTTGCCTTTGGCGATCGCGGCGTGACAATCACCGCATCGCCGCAGACGGATTTTTGGCAGGATGCCGTTCGCGGCTATCATAAAGATAACGGTCATTTCTTTTTTGCCCGTAAAAGCGGCGCTTTTTCAATGACGGTGTGTTGGCGTTTCGGTCTCCCGGCCGATTTTGCGCAATGTGGTTTGATGGGCAGAGTTGATGAAAATCATTGGTTCAAACTTTCCGTTATGTCCAAAAACGGCAGTTCGCTTAACCTCGGCAGCGTGGTTACAAACAATGGCTGTTCGGATATGGCGTTGACGCCGCTTCCGGCCGGCGTGGCGGAAATTTGGTTTCGGCTGAAAAAAAATGATGATAATACGCTGGAATTGTCTTATTCTTTAAACGGCGTCGTTTTCACTTCCGTCCGTCTGTTTCGTTTGTTTTCCGACAATGCGGATACTTTGGCGGCGGGAGTATTTATCTGTAACCCGTCCGATAAGCCATATACCGCGCTGTTATCTTCGATAGAGTTTGCCTGAACGGGGTGTTTTAATGCCTTACAGACTCCCCCATTTTATGGGAGTTGAATGCTAAGGTGTCATTAGATACCGCTTTACGCCTTTGAGCGTGGTCAGACCGTTAGGCTTAAATCCTCAATAGATAACCCCCAGTAAACTGGGGGTTATCTATTTGACTGTCTTTTATTCATAAAACCATGCGACGCCGCATTTGTAAAAAGCATCGCAGTTGCAATGCGCGGCAGCTTCGGCCGGGGACAACGGCAGGTCTTCCACCTTATATTCGCCCGAGTCCAAGTTGGAAGGAAAACCCCGCGGCGGGATAATTCCGGTCGGACTGACAACCAGATATTTCAAACCGGTTGAGGAGTTGCCCCAGTCTGTGGAAGCCAATGTTGAGCAGGCTGCTGTTGTCAGGCCGTTATAAACCATGACAAATCCCTTATTAAGGGCAATTGATTTTACATATACTTCACCATTTAAAATATGCAGCAGTTTTTTATTCATGCCTTCTGTTTTATGGACACCGGCTACCAAATCCAGCTCAAATACTTGCTTGTCCAAGTCTTCATAACTTTTTTGATTGGTATAGAGACTTTTGATTTTTCTGGCGGTTGTACTGATATCGGTAACCAATTTATCGGTATTGATTTTCTCCATTGCTTTTGAATATGCTGCAATTCCGCCGATCGACAAAACGCCGATAACCGCCAATACGCCGAGTATTTCGACCATAGAGCGTCCGCTTTCTGTCTTGATATTGTTTCGCATGGATAGTCCCCAAAAGAAAAACTTGTATGTAAAACATTCTATTTAAAACAAAATTAAAATACAAGTAAAATCTTGACCTTTTAACAGTATATAACCCATTGTTTTGTCTGTTTTTTTTTTTTTGATTCCGGAAAAATGTCACAAAAATGTAACATTTAGAATGCCGCCGATCGGTTATTT
>CABUAP010000135.1 GCA_902489675.1 uncultured Azospirillum sp.
CAAGAATTATTTAATAAAATAAAAAAAATTGTAGCATTTTTTTTTGAAATGTATTATTAGTATCACGAACTATAAATATTGTACCCGTAGCTCAGCTGGATAGAGTGTTGGCCTCCGACGCCAAAGGTCATGGGTTCGAATCCCTTCGGGTACGCCAATAAAAGAAGCCACTCCGTTAAAGAGTGGTTTTTTTATAAGATATACTTCCCCAACAAAACAGCAACACAAAATATTTCGCAACTTCTTTTTCTCTCAACATATCCCAAATTGAATTTGCATTTGCCACTCTTATATCTTTTAAAACAATATTTTATCAGGAGAAAAGAGATGACACAGGCAAGATTGATGAGAAAAGAAAAAGTTTTTATCGACCGATTGACCAAAGAAGACAGCAAACCTTTGTATGAACTGTCACCGGGCGCCGCACGAAAAGTATTGGAAAACGTACAGAAAAGCACTCATTCCAGACTGCCGGACACCGCTGCCGAAACTTTGGAAATTGAAACGGTCAACGGGCGAAAAATGAAAACTCTGCTCATCCGTCCTTCCGCCGACCAAAAGAATCTGCCGGTAATTTTTTACATTCACGGCGGCGGCTGGATCATGGGCAGTGACACCACTCATGAACGGCTGATCAAAACCTTGGCCGTAGAAAGCAAAGCAGCGGTTGTCTTTCCCGTTTACGAAAACACGCCGGAAAACCATTTTCCGCAAATGACGGACGAATTATTTTCGGTATTGCAAAATATCGTTCAAAACAGCCGCCAACTCAATCTTAACACCAATAAACTGGTACTGGCCGGGGACAGTGTCGGCGGCAACATGGCCCTCACCATGGCTTTGATGGCCAAAAACAATCATTTCACCCCGCAAATAAAATTCATGCTGCTGCTCTATCCGGTCGCCGTAGCCGCTTTTGAAACCGGATCATATCAAGAATTTGCCGACGGGCCGTGGCTGACCAAAAAGGCGATGGAATGGTTTTGGAATTCCTACACAACAGATCCGTCCGAACGCAGCAGCATATATGCCAGCCCTCTCAAAGCCTCAATTGAAGAATTGCACGGCTTGCCGCCGACGCTGGTGATCACCGCCGAAAACGATGTTTTGCGCGACGAAGGCGAGGAACTGGCGCGAAAACTTGACGCTGCCGGCATAGACACGACCTCGGTTCGTTTCAACGGCACCATCCACGATTTCATGATGCTGAACGGCTTAGCGGACTCCGCGCCGTCGCAAACAGCCCTTTTACTGGCCGCAGCCAAACTAAAACAAATTTTTTCCGCCGATTAAACGGCTGAATCAGAATGAGGATTTATCTTTGAGCGAATCATAACGTTTATGAATACACTCAATACAGGTTTTATGCACGCCTTTGGTGATACTGTAGATAATAAAGCGTCCCTGACGGCTGGCTGTTACAAAACCATCGTCGCGCAAACGTTTCAAATACTGCGAAACCTTAATCTGCTCACAGCCGATGCCGTAAATAATACCGCTCACATTTTGCGGACCGTTCAAAGTCAGATATTCGAGGATACGCATTTTATCATAGTTGGCAAACAGTTTGATGCGATTGGCCGCCATCATGGTATAGTCAGCCGGCAGGATCGCTTTGTAATCATCACGCAGATATTGATAATCATCGGTCATAAAACCATAGAGCTTGCGCAGGCAGACAAAAACGCTGGCCGGATATCCCTCACAAATATCATAATAAATAAAAATACCCCGGCGTTTGGTCTTAACCAAACTGGCATCGCGCATTTTGCGCAGGCTTTGCGAAACGGCAACCTGTTCCTCGCCAAGCGCTTTGGTAATGGCGGAAACCGAAGAACTGCCGTTGACATCCAAATATTCCAAGATACGCAGCCGGAGCGGATGGGAAATATAAGAAATTCCCTTAACCGCTTTTTTCATAATTTCTGTCGGCAGCTGTTGTTCCATGGTTATTCCTGTTTACTTTTTTAGATAATATAGCAAACCGACGGCCGATTGCAACAAAAAAGCCCCGATTTGAAACCGGGGCAGAGAAAATTACGGCAGATATGGGCGCACATATTCGTCAAATTGCTTTGCACTCTCATCGGACCACCCCATTAAATAATGCTCTTTCATACAAAAAAGTGGGGTACCGACATTTTGCCCGAGTTTGAACTTTTGGGCGCATTGCAGCAGCATTTTATAACCGCCCGGATTCTTAATATTGACCATTGTCACTTTCAAATCGGGATATTTGGCATTCATATAATCCATGGCATCGTGACAATAGGGGCATTCGTTATAATAGAAAAAATAAATCTTGTCATCGGCCAAAGCCGTAGCCTGCTCTTTGTTTTGGTCGTCACAACCGGCAGCAAAGAGCAAAACCAAGGATAACAAATAAAGCACTTTGCGCATTGTTCCTCCTTATTCGATGCAGCAGTCAACGGCCTTGCGGACAAAGGCCTTCATCTTGGACAAAGCGCTTTCCGGTTCGGCCGGCGACGCCTCTTCCCCCTGCCCGGACATGTTGTCCGGCGCCTCCGCGGCGGCTTTCTTTTCTGCTGCTGAAAGTTCCTCCGTCAGTTTCTTTACGTCCGCAAAACTGTCTTCCACCCATTTAACATCTTCCAGGTTCAGAAGCTTCATGTTTAAGCCCCAAAACAGGCAATACAGTTCATAGGACCGGTCAAACAGCCCGTAGGCTTCCTGTTTGTGGCCGAGGCTCTGCTGTTTGGTTCCGACTTCCATCAAGCGCATCGAGGCCGAAAGAAGGTGCTTGGAGATGCACCAGACTTCCCCCTCATATTCCGGAATCACTTTCTGCATCAGCTGCTTGCGTATTTCCCGAACCTGCTCAATCAGGTCGTAATACGAAGTCTTGCCGGTCTTGGCGCCCGAAAACATCAGGTGTTCCTCAATCGAAATCAGGTTCATGATCCCGATCGTCAGGTCCTGATCCGACGAAAGGTCCTTCGGGTTTACCTTCTTGGCCGAATCTATCTTTTCCACATATTCTTTTACATTTTGAATTTTTTTCATGTTTTTTCTCCTTGGAAGTTAATAGGGATAGTAGTTTATGGCGGCGCTGGCGGCGGTTAAGAACGTCAGCGGCAAAACGACTTTTTCAAACGGAAAATGGGCGTGTCCGCCGTTTTTTGTTTTCATCCGTTCGTATAGTTGCATTGAAGTTATGAACATCAGGGCGCCGGCGACGGCGGAAAGCAAAAACGGATCAATATAAAGAAACAGAAAAATCTGCGGCGAATATGTCAGCATATCCCGATAAACGAATCCGATCATGGCGACGCTCAGGGCGATCAGCCAAAAATCGCGGCCGGCAAAACGCCAGTTTTTCTTTTCAAACCAGGCGATCGTCCAGTAGCCGAGAATGGCCAGACCGACCACGTTGTCGCTGATGCCCAGCCGGCGGGCGATTTCCAGCGAGGCGCCGACGGCAACCGTGCAGACCACGCAGGCCGGGTTGGCTTGCGCGGAAAAGGGGAACAGAACAAATCCCGGTAGAAGGGCTGACAGTTTCATTATATAATCCTTTCAATATATGACAATAATTATATATTATATATATTCTATATATTGTTATTGTCAACTGTTTTTTGCAGAAAGCGGAAAAATGCCGTTTTCCGCCGGATGCGGGCAGTGCCGGCGATCGTTTATTGAAAAGTAACGATTAAGATATATGATTATGAGAAAACAAAACCGGGAAAGGAAATTTCATGTTAAAGTTTGTTGTTTATTTCGTTATTGCCGCCGTTGTTGTCATTGCCGCGGCGAGCGTCTGGCATCTGACGAGGGTGGCGGCAGGGAACAAGGAGGAAATGTCGCGGTATGCCGGTCCGGAAAAGGAATTTACCGGACATTTCGGCAAAGCGCTGGTGGTTTATTATTCGCTTGACGGCCATACCCGCGAGATTGCCGAAAAGATCAGGGAAAAGACCGGCGCCGACATTTATGAAATCAAAACCAGGGAAAAGTTTAAGAAAACGCCGTGGTTTTATCTGACGTTGAAAAAACAGCTGAAAAACGGGGAATATCCCGAACTGGCCGGAGAACTTCCCGATCCGAAAGCTTACGACGTCGTGTTTGTCGGCGCGCCGGTTTGGTGGTATACGATGGCGACGCCGCTGTTTTCTTATCTGAAACAGACGGATTTCGGCGGGCGAATCGTGGTTCCTTTTTCCACT
>CABUAP010000136.1 GCA_902489675.1 uncultured Azospirillum sp.
CCTCCTCATCTTAGATGGGGGGTATTTTTTTTACATAACAGAGTAAATATATTTTGGAAAAAATTGACAAAAAAGATCGTCGATGTTATAATCATTTCGTATTCATTATATTTATTCACATTAAAAATATATCATTATGAGCAGAAGAAATGCTGTTTATGCAAAACATCATCAGGAAAGGTTCGGGGTTGAAAAACGTGGTAAAAACGCCTCCGGCGAACAAGATTTTGCCGGTATTGCCCCGCTAGATGTTCTCCGTCGTTCGCAGGAAGCGCAGACGGAACTTTACCAAACCGGTGATCTTGGTTTGATGAATGAATTTTTTGCCGCCGGCGGCTGTTTTTTGCAAAAGGTGCAAAGACAGATGACGATCGATGACAATCTGCCGGTGCTGGAACTTTTTCTCCGTTATTGGGAGTTTATTCCGACCGAGCGCAGTTACATGATCAAAAACGCCTCGCTGCCGTTTATCGAATGCTACCTGCAAAAACGCAGTTTGGGAAAGCAGGGGGAGGAATTTGCCCGCAACGGTCGCTTCAGTCGAGAGTTTGTTGCCCGTTATGCGCATCTTCTCAACGAAAAAGCTAAGGAAATCTGCCGAGGTTTTCGCAAGATTGAAGTCGCCTGACGCGGGTATTGTGCAGATTATGCCGAAAAAAGGGAAAAGCTTTCGGGCTTTCCCTTTTTTTGATGTTCTGATGGAAAGACGTTTTTTCCGTTTTCCGCTGCCGGTGCGTTAACAATTTGGCGGCGGATTTGTCAAAAATCGATTTTAAGCCGCTTTTTTGGCCCCTGGAAGCGTTTTTCGTTTTTTTTAACTGGGCATAAGTTGCATAATTTTCTGTTTTAATCCGGCAGATTTGCTATGATCGGCAATAGTAAAAATATAAAATCAGATAAGGTATTAAAATGACTGATGAAATCAATGAAGAAATTGTTGTCGGCAATGCCGTCGGCAGTCGTTCTGATATTACGCCGGTAGACGTTTCCGAGGAAATGCGCCGTTCGTATCTCGACTATGCGATGAGCGTTATCGTTTCCCGTGCGCTGCCGGATGTCCGTGACGGTCTGAAGCCGGTGCATCGCCGGATTATCTATTCGATGTACGAAAACGGTTATGACTATAACCGCCCGTTCCGTAAATCCGCCCGTATCGTCGGTGACGTTCTGGGTAAATATCACCCGCACGGCGACTCTTCGGTTTATGAAGCGATGGTCAGAATGGCGCAGCCGTTCTCAATGCGGGTGCCGATGATTGACGGGCAGGGCAACTTCGGTTCGATGGACGGCGACAGCGCCGCTGCCATGCGTTATACCGAAGCCCGGTTGGCCAAAGTCGCCCATGCCCTGATCGAAGACATTGATAAGGACACCGTCGATTTTATGCCCAACTATGACGAAAGCCTGCAAGAACCCTCAGTATTGCCGGCTCGTTATCCGAACCTTCTGGTCAACGGTACCAACGGTATTGCCGTCGGTATGGCAACCAACATCCCGCCGCACAATCTCGGCGTGCCTATATCGACAACCCGGATATTACCATTGAAGAACTGATCAACTATGTGCCGGGGCCGGATTTCCCGACCGGAGGCCTGATTTTGGGCTACGGCGGCGCCCGTTCGGCTTATTTTACCGGCCGCGGTTCGGTGATGATGCGCGCTAAATGCACGATTGAGGAGATCAAAAAAGACAAGGAAGCGATTATTGTACACGAAATCCCCTATCAGGTTAACAAGGCCGCTCTGGTGCAGAAGATTGCTGAACTGGTCAAGGAAAAACGGGTAGAGGGCATTTCCGACATCCGCGATGAGTCCGACCGTCAGGGGGTGCGCGTGGTAATCGAAGTCAAACGCGATTTTCAGGCAGACGTCATTTTGAACCAGCTGTATAAATATACGCCGCTGCAGACCAGCTTCGGCATGAATATGCTGGCCATCAACTCCGGCCGCCCGATGATGATGAATTTGAAAGAAATCATCGCCGCCTTTATCGAGTTCCGCGAAGACGTTATCCGCCGCCGCACCATTTTTGAGTTGAACAAGGCTCGTGACCGTGCCCACACGTTGGTCGGTCTGGCAATTGCAGTGGAAAACCTCGATCCGGTGATTGAGCTGATCCGCAACGCGCCCAACCCGCAGGAAGCTAAAGACGCTTTGTTGTCCAGAGCATGGCCTGCCGGTGATGTTGAACCGTTGGTCATTCTGATTGACGAACCCGACCGCAAGGTGGAAAACGGTTTTTACCACCTTTCCGAAGCGCAGGCCAAAGCTATTTTGGATTTGAAACTGCAAAGACTGACCGGTCTTGAACGTGACAAAATTCATCAGGAATTGATGAACTTGGGCGACGAAATTAAAGAATGCCTGTCGATTTTGAGCAGCCGCGAAAAACTTTACGGCATTATGCGCGATGAGTTGGTCGAAATCAAAGACGAATATGCTACTCCGCGCCGTACCAAAATTGAAGACATCGAATATGATCAGGATGTTGAATCTCTGATCCAGCGTGAGGAAATGGTGGTAACCGTAACCGATGCCGGTTATATCAAGCGGGTGCCGCTCAATGCTTATAAGGCACAAAAGCGCGGCGGCAAGGGCAAATCCGGTATGGCAACCAAGGACGAAGATTTTGTTTCCCGCCTGTTTGTGGCCGGCACTCATACCCCGGTCTTGTTCTTCTCCAGCAAAGGATTGGTTTACAAGCTGAAAGTTTATAAGCTGCCGCTCGGTTCGCCGACCTCGAAAGGCAAGCCGTTTGTCAACCTGCTGCCGCTGGATGAAGGCGAAAACATTACGACCGTGCTCAAACTGCCGGAAAGCGAGGCCGAGTGCAAAGACCTGTCGATTATGTTCGCCACCGCGAGCGGCATGGTTCGCCGCAACTCGCTGATGGATTTCGTCAACGTTCAGTCCAACGGTAAGATCGCAATGAAACTGGATGAAGGCGACAAGCTGATGAACGTTCGCATTTGCCATGAGGACAACGACGTGATGCTGGCAACAAAAAGCGGAAAATGTATCCGTTTCCCGGTGACCGAAGTGCGTGTCTTTGTCGGCCGCAATTCGGTCGGCGTGCGCGGCATCAGGCTGGCTGACGGCGACGAGGTGATTTCGATGTCGATCTTAAACCACAGCGACGCCACGGCCGAAGAACGTGACGAATACGCAAAAGTCAGCTCGGCAATCAAACGGATGGAGCTTGAGGCCGGAGAGGGCGTTTGCATTTCCCCTGCCGATACCGGACTGCTTGATAAGCTCTCGGTAGAACAGTTTGTCGAAATGCGCGCCAACGAACAGTTTATTCTCACCGTTACTTCCACCGGTTACGGTAAACGTTCTTCTTCATACGAATATCGGGTAACCGGCCGCGGCGGCAGCGGTATTGCCAATATGGAAATGTCCGCCCGCAATAAGGAAGTGGTCAGTTCGTTCCCGATTGAAGACGACAACCAGATTATGATGGTAACCGACGGCGGCAAACTGATCCGTATGCCGGTAGAAGACATCCGTGTCGCCGGCCGCAAAACGCAGGGTGTGATCCTGTTCCGTACTGCCGAAAACGAGAAGGTTGTTTCCGTCACTTGGCTGGATGCCGATGCCGATGATGAGGAGGAATTGGAAGAAGAAACCGGTTCCGAAGTTTTGGGCGAAAGTGTTGCCGATATGGACGACAGCCTGTCGGATCAGGTCAGTGAGCCGGAAACCGAAAGCAACGACGAATAAGAAGCTGTTGCAAATGAATAAAAAACCGGGGCTGTTATGCTCCGGTTTTTTCTATGGTTCAAACGAAACACTACCTGCGTCAGCAGGTAGATGCAGCCATTCCAGCCCAGCCGTTAAACTTGCGTAGCTTTTAGAGTGAATGAATGTCGTTCGTAGCAGTTAATACTACATAATCCTCCTGTTTTCTTGTGGTTGCGCACCAACCCAAACTCACTCTGACCGCCAGCCGAACCACATAATCCTCTCGATTTATCGGGGCCGAACGCCAAGGTGTTGGCTCAATACCAATCCATACCTTTGGGTATGGTCAAAATACTGGTCTTGCAACTGTTAGTTCCCCGGTTTATCGGGGGATATCGGCTGGGATTATTTCTATATTTGTAAAGCGCTTTCCGGGACAAGCAT
>CABUAP010000137.1 GCA_902489675.1 uncultured Azospirillum sp.
CTTTCGGGCGACGGATGAGAACCTCCGACGGGGAGGTTCAAAATAAAAAAAGAGGTTTTCTAAACCTCTTTTTTTATATCAAAATATCCGATATTATCAAATAGCTTACGGGAAATAGAGAACAATCTTGTTCCGATAAAGCTTTTCCATTTGTTTTTCCTTTTTTGCCACTACAAAGCAATAGATAAACATCCAGACACATATTGCCAGCAGGATGATTAACGGGACAAACGAAGCCATATGCCACGCAACGGCTCCTGCAACGACAAGCAGCAGCGGAAGCAGGCAAAAACAGCGGATCATAAAAAGGATTTTATTTTGAGTAAGCATAAAAGCTCTGCCTTCTTGTGCGGACGGCGCAAAAACGACTGTCGGCATAGTCTTAAACACAATTTTCTTATGCCAGACTTTCATAAAACAGAAACCGGCTTGTTCCGGTGAGATGCGATACTCTTTTTCAAACCACTGTTTGGCTTGCTTTAACAGTTCCATTTCTTTTTCTTTATTCATACAATAATATTTTTTTAAGTGACACATGATAATTTTTTTCAGCTGATATTTATAGCAGAGCAGCCGCTAAAATTCAAGCTGTAAATCACGGCCGGACGTCTCTCCTCAACGGCAATCTTCCACAAGAACGGGACTGTAAAGAGCAAAAACAATACCCTGCTGTTTTTCAGCAGGGTATTGCACGATGTCCAATTGTGATGTTTATTTATTCCACGGCATCTTGGTAAGCAGCGAAGCCATGGCGCAAGAATTGCTGATCCCTGCATAAACCAGACCACATCCGACCAGACCGGCGACAACACTTCCCGCCGGCACCCAATATGATGCCAGACTGCCGACCGCAACCAACAAGCCGGCAATAATCCGGACTTGACGTTCAATTGAAATACCGGAACGCTTGCTGACAATTTCCGCATTATTCTGCAACGCATTCATTCCGCCTCGGATAATTGCCACATTTTCATACCCGGCTTCTTCCAGTTTTCGGGCTGCAACGGAAGCTCTTTTGCCGCTCCGGCACAAAACATACACCCATTCTCCGTTCAACTGATTGCGCTCAATAAACTCTTTGGCATCAAAGCGGAACAATTCAATAAAATCGTGTTTTCTCTTTAAAGCCGCATCCGAATGCTCATTCCCGTTTCTAACATCCAGAATAAGCGCATTTTTCGGAAGCTCGGCAAAGTCAGCTTGATTGTGATAAAGTTCATTTTCCATATCCACTCCTTATTGCGCGATTTGTTTATGATAAAACGACCAGCCGCCGGCATAACTAAGTACATTCTCAAACCCGTTTTGCAGCAAAATTCTTGCCACCACATAGCTGGTATATCCTTTAACGCAATGAACCATTATGGTCTTGTCTTTGGGCAGTTCATTCAAGCGTTTTCTGATTTGTGCCGCAGGGATATTGACGGCACCGTCAATATGGGCTGCCCGGTACATTTTTTCCGGCCGGACGTCTAAAACCAGCATATCGGTAAATTTGGTACCGTAAAAAGGCGTTACCAATCCGTCGCGAACATTCTCAATTGCCATACCGATCAAATTTACCGGATCTTTCGCCCCCGAAAAAGGCGGCGCATAACAAAGTTCGGCATCTCGCAGGTCACGGGTTGTCCCGTTCAGACGCATAATGGCGGCAATCACGTCAATCCGTTTGTCGGCTCCCTCTGCGCCGACAGCCTGCGCCCCCAAAATTTTCCCGTCACGATTAAACAGAACTTTCAAGGTCAATTCTTTGGCACCGGGATAATATCCGGCATGAGAACCGGCGCCGATAATCATTTTCTCGTAAGCTATGCCTTGACGCTGCAGCTGCTTTTCGTTATTGCCGGTAAAGGCCGCAGTCAGCCCAAAAACTTTGACCACGCCCGTTCCCTGAGTACCGGTATAGGGATATGGCCTGCCGGCAATATGGTCGGCAATCAGACGTCCCTGACTGTTGGCAGGACCGGCCTGCGCAATCATAACATATTGGCCGGAAACAAAATCTTTTACCGCCGTATTGTCACCGCAGGCATAGACATCTTCGGCACTTGTCCGCATATATTCATCGGTAATAACGGAACCGCGGCTATCCACTTTGATTCCGGCAGCCTGAGCAATGGCGCTGTCAGGACGGATACCAACCGCCAGCACCACCATATCCGCAGCGATTTTCTTTCCCGAATTTAGGATTAAACCATCTGCCGATACTTGCGCCAGACCGTCGGATAAATATAAATCTATGCCGTTGGCACGCATTTCGCATTGCAGTTCGGCCACCATATCCTGATCAAGCGGCGGCAGTATCTGCGCCCCCAATTCCACCAGTGAGGTTTTCAGCCCCAAACGATTCAAATTTTCGGCCGTTTCAACACCTATAAAACCGCCGCCGACAACAACGGCATTTTGCGGGCGATTACCGGCGACAAAAGCCTTGATCGCATCGGCATCGGACAAATTTTTAACCGTAAAATGAGGCAAGCTGTCCAATCCTTTGATCATTGGTACAAACGGAACGGCGCCGGTAGCGATGACCAGTTTGTCATAAGCGTATTCTGCACCATCGGCTGTTGTCACTTTCTTCTCGGCGGTTTTTATCGCGGTTACTTCACACCCGAGTTTTACTCTGATATTAAACAATTCGTCAAATTGTTTGGGAGAAGCAACCTGCATTTGGCAGCGCTCGGCAATCACATTGCCGATATAATAGGGCAGCCCGCAGCTGGCAATTGATGTTTCTTCGGTTTTTTCCAAAATGGTGATGTCCGCGGCATCATCAAGTCTTCTCAACCTTGCCGCGCAACTCGCTCCGGCCGCTCCTCCTCCGATAATAACGATTTTCATAATGGTATCCTTTAGTCTGTTAGTTATATTCAAAAGCTATATATTTCCCCGTTTCATAAACTCAATAATCCCCAGCTGCTCTCGAAAGAGCCAAACTATGACCACTGCGGCAGCCAATAACGAAAACGAAATAAAAGCACTGACTCCACGAGAAAAACTTTCCGGTAATTTGATCTCGATCTTTTTTTCGCGAGCATAAAAAGCATAAATACGACAAGCTGAAATGATATAGATCGGGCGAAAAACCAGCATAATAAAAACCAATACCGTTAACAGGGGCAAACCACACAAAATATAAAAAGAATAAATATCGTCTACTGCAAAAATTTTTTTACTAAGTTCCGGAAAAGACCATAACACAATAAACATCCCCAAATAACCAACAACACCACCAAACCAGCAGACACACGAATAACCCATGCGCAATTTTGCCAGCATAGAAAAACGATCTTTCAGCAGTGCGAGAGAATCATTTCCGGCCTCGACAACACTTCTGCCGCAAAGCAGTGACGGGATAAAACCGAGTGATGCAAGTTTCCACGCTTGATAAACGGCTTCTTGCGCCAGTTTGACGGACAACGGGGTATGATCATTTTTTTTGGGCAGACGTTCAACAATACGCTGCACCGTCCACCAACCATCCAGCCAACTAAAAACCCACAAACTCCATGACTTGGGCAGCACCAATTTGAAACATCCCGCAACCGTGGATTTTCTTCCCATAAAACGCTGAATATATGATGCGTTCATACAAGCCGTCAAAAGCCCCAGAGGATAGGCCGCCAGCCCGACACAAAAAAAAGACCAAAGCACAATAATGATATTCAGCAACTCATTATGTTCGGCCTCCGACCAAACCTCATCGGGAATCCAAGACAACACCTGTGTCCATATATAATAAGCAACTCCGACAGACACCCACTGCAGCAACGCAAAAATAATATTTTCCTTTTCACTAAAAATAAACCTAAGTGATGCGGCGCCACTGGCAAAATATCCGGAAACAGCCTCTTTTTTTCCCGGTTTTTTCTGTTGATCGGCAAAATTTCCGGCTTTCTTTTTCAAATTATCAAGACTGCGCCCAACTGCTCCTAATTGCTGCATTTAAATATCCTGTTAGTCAAAGTTACCGTTATGTAGTTTA
>CABUAP010000138.1 GCA_902489675.1 uncultured Azospirillum sp.
AAATAAGCAAAACAAAGGGAGTGTTGATTAAAAGAAAGCTCTTGCCAACGGGCGGTAATTTCTTTAATATCAACCCTGCATCCGGGAGGCCGGGTGCGGAGTGTCGTAACTCCTCATGTAAATAAAAAGCCCTTTAAGAGGGAGGTGCGGACATAAGTCGGTTTTTCCGGACGAATAACGCACACTGATTACATGCAGTTACGAACTCCCTCACCTTGGTTTTATCAAGGTGAGTTTTGTTTTAAATCAAGGTAAATAAGCAAAACAAAGGGAGTGTTGATTAAAAGAAAGCTCTTGCCAACGGGCGGCGTTTTCTTTAATATCAACCCTGCATCCGGGAGGCCGGGTGCGGAGTGTAACGGCTCCTTCAAAACAAAAGGACTCCTCTTAAGGGGAGCTGCCGATATAAGCATACCTTCAAAGGTATGGCGAATAAGGCAGACTGCGTTTTGACAGTCGTTAACTCCCCGCCTTGGAATTTATTCCGGGCGGTTTTGTTTTTTATCATAAACAAAATTAAGGAGTTACAAACATGAATCTAGGCAAAAAATCAAGAGCGAACATTATGCGCAAAATCGGCTGCAAACTGGGAGATTATCGGCGCAGCCACAACCTTTGTCTGGCACATGTTGCCAAACAGAGCGGCGTGCCGTGGCAGATGATAGATGCGCTGGAAAGAGGCAACAACGCTCAGTGGAACGCTTATTCCCTGCTGCTTGAGTTTTACGGCAAGAGCATTTCCATTGAGCTGGTTGAGCGTTCTGGCAGCGGAAAAATCCAGCCGATAGACGAAAGCGTTAAGGCAAAATATCGTCGTCAGGAACCTGTTGTTCACAACCGGTTAAACGAACAGCTTGGCGAAGATGAGGAGCAAAATCAACTAACGATGGATTTTGACTTATTTGCGGAAAGCAAATAATTTCTGCCATTTCAGAAGCTTTGTACAATAAGAAAGAACCGCCTCAACGCAAACCGGCGGTTCTTTTTTTATAGCTTCTGTCCGACAAAAAATATTTAGTTCAAAACCGCAGCAGGCTGCCGCCCGCGAGCAGCATCAAAAGTCAACACCGGCAGACGCACGCTTTCGGCAATTTTGGCCGCACCTTTCAAAATTTTGCAGCTGCCGTAAAATACAGCATGCGCAGCCTTGAGCGGCGCGGTGGCGCTAAACTCGAAATATTCTCCCGGTTCAAGCTCGGGAATTTCGCCGCTGAAGCCTTCCGAATCGTCACAAAAACTGCGGCCGCTTTCATCGGTAATATTCCAATTTTTACCAAGCAGAGTAATTTTTTCGTCAGAATTGTTCTCGATACAGAAATAATAGCCCCAAAGAAACTCTTCCCCGGCATGGTGAGCAGGATCGACCAACTCGGAAGCAGCGGTAATCACCACGTCACCCTCTTCCATCACAATCATGTCTTCTGTATCCGTCATCTGTTTAACCTTTTATTAATCTTTCTTAACCAAAGGTTATTAGGAGTCCGTTTTTTTTGCAATCTTGGAATCGTGTTGTTCACAAAGTTATACACATTTTAAATTTTACAGCCGATATTTTTCAGAAAATTATAAACCAAACTTATAAGAAATAAGCAGCCAAATCCACTTTGTGCCGGTTTTACAAAAACGACTCCGAGCTTGCGGCAGAGAATCGGCTTTCTCAATATTCTCTGCCTTAGATATGGCTCACAAAAAAACGGCTCCTTACGAGAGCCGTTTTTTTTAATAAACCGCAAAATCATTCAGCCGCGATGTCGGAAGCCAGAATATCCAGCAATTTTTTAGTAGCGTCACCGGCACTGATATTGTTGCAAATAGCATATTCGTTAGCCAGACGATCCAGCGCCTGTTCATAGATCTGGCGCTCGCTGTAAGACTGCTCCGACAGGTTTTCCCGGCGATAAAGATCACGAACGACCTCGGCGATGGCAACCGGGCTGCCGGAATTGATTTTGTTTTCATATTCCTGCGCGCGCCGCGACCACATAATTTTTCTGACCTTGGCTTTGCCTTTCAAAACGCCTAAAGCTTCGTCCATAATCGGCGTTTCGGAAATTTTGCGCAAGCCGACGCTTTCGGCCTTGCTGAGCGGAACCCGCAGCGTCATTTTGTCCTTATCAAAATTAACAACGATCAACTCCAATTCAGCTCCCCCGATTTTCTGAGTGGAAATGTCTGCAACTTTTCCTACCCCGTGAGCCGGATAAACGACAAATTCGCCGGAATTGAATGCAATTTTCGATGTTGTTTTTTTGTTCATTACCTATTTTCCCATATGTTAAAAAATGCCTGAAAGTCTTTGTTTTCACAGAAACAGGGCATACTATACCATATTTTCAGGCATAAATCCAGACTGTTTTTTGCATTTTTCGTCAAATTTTCTATTTTTGCGGAAATAAATGCGTCTGCCGCAGCGCTTCACCTAAAACCATGGTTGCGGAAACCGCCACATTGATCGAACGGGCCGCTTCCGTCATCGGGATAGTCAACCGCGCATCGACCGAGTTGTGCACCGCCTCGGGCACACCGGCGCTTTCGCGGCCGACCAGCAGCACATCGTTCGGCCGAAACTCGAAATTATAGTAAGGCAGCGGCGATTTGGTGGTCAAAAGGATTATCCGCCCGTATTCTTCCGGATGACTGTAGGCATAATTGCAAAAGTCGTCCCACGAATTATGGCGGCGGTACTTCACCAACTCCAGATAATCCATACCATAACGGCGCAGCGCCCGTTCGTCAAAAACAAAACCGCAGGGTTCGATGATATCCACTTCCACATCAACACAGGCACCAAGCCGAAGCATGGTACCCGTGTTTTGCGGCATATCAGGTTGAAATAAGGCCAAACGCATTGCTTTAAGCACCTTTTTTGAAAGAAGCCAACACTTCGGCATCAAAGCGGATAGAAGCGCCTTCGATTTCGGCAACCGTTCCGCCGGCACAATTCTCGGCAATTCGTTCTTCCATCGGCACCAATACCTGAACTTTGATATAGTCTTCGTTTTCGTGCAGTGCCTGACGGAGTTTTTCGTCGTCGGTCTGCCAGCACAGACGGATACGGTCGGAAATATCAAAGTCTTTTTCCTTGCGCAGGTTCTGCACCAGGCGGACAAAGTCACGCGCCATGCCTTCTTTGGCCAGTTCTTCGGTCACCTCGGTGTTAAGCACGACCACCGCTTTGTTGTCGGCAAAAGCTTTACCGGCCTTGCCGCCCAAAATTTCCAAGCGTTCCTCATACAAGTCGGGTGTCAGGAAAACACCGGCAATCATAATTCCTTCGCTGCCATTTTCCGACCAGCAGGGAACCCCGGTCTTTTTATATTCGTTATAAGCAGCCATGACCCTGCCCATATCTTTGCCGAGTTTTTTGCCGAGCAGCGGCGTATACAGATACAATGACTGAGCGGCATAAGCGCCGACGTCGCTATCGACATTGACCTGTTTGACGTTCAGCTCGTCTTTGATGATTTCCTTATACTGGTCATTCAAAAAGTCCAAATTGCTGCCGGCGACCGTCAAACCGGCAAGCGGCAGACGATTGCGCAGATTTTTTTCCTCGCGGACAAATTTACCAGCCGAACACAGATCCTGAACAAAATCCATCTCTTTGACCAGCTCATTGTCTGCCGCCACATCTTCCAACAGCGGATAATCGGTCAGGTGAACCGAAGCTTTGGCATCGACCAAGGCCTGATAAACGTATTCGGAAGTAAACGGCATCAGCGGCGCCATGATCTTGCTCAAATTGACCAACACGGTATAAAGGACGTCAAACGCCTGATTGTCGCCGGTCCAGAAACGATCGCGGGTACGGCGAATATACCAGTTGTTCAAAACCTCCATAAAAGCAGCGATTTCATTGCAGGAATGCGCCACATCGTAGGTATCCAGCCCCTTCTTAACTTCAGCCGACAGCTTTTTCAGCTTAGAGAGAATGTAGTTGTCCAA
>CABUAP010000139.1 GCA_902489675.1 uncultured Azospirillum sp.
TTATCACCAAAGCAGCCGGCCGGGTGCGCCGATCGCTTTAATTTTGCATCCCCATCCCCAATATGGCGGAACAATGAGCAATAAAGTTGTGTATACTTTGTTCAGTTGCTTTAAAGATTTAGGATTTTCGGTTTTACGTTTCAACTTTCGCGGTGTTGGCCGCTCACAGGGGCAGTTTGAAGATGGTCCCGGTGAACTTTCCGATGCTACCGTAGCTTTGGATTGGTTGCAGTCTGTCAACCCCGAAGCCCGCCAGTGCTGGATTGCCGGTTATTCCTTTGGTGCTTGGGTTGGATTGCAGTTGTTAATGCGCCGTCCGGATATCAATAATTTTATTGCGGTTTCTCCGCCGGCTAATGAGAAAGATTTCTCGTTTTTGGCGCCTTGCCCGACTTCCGGTCTGATTGTTCAGGGTGGACAAGACGAAATCGTTACGCCGTCGGTTGTGGCTGCTTTGGCTAAAAAACTGAACGGACAACGCAGTGTGGAAGTCGATTTTGCCATGATTGAAGACGGCGATCATATGTATAACAATCATTTGACCGATTTGTATAAAATTGTCGGCAATTATGTGATCGGTGCCATGCAGCGTAAAAAACCGCTGAAAAAGCGCCGCGGCCGTCGTCGAAAAGCGGAATTGAACGGAGAAGAGGGCGATATGCCGCTGATTGCTGCCGATAATGATGTTGCGGATGAAAGCGACAGCGATGCGGAAGAATAAGTCGTTACATTCCTATATAATCGAATATAAAAGCTCTGAAATTCAGGGCTTTTATTATAAATATTGCAAAATACTTAGTAAAAAATACACATTTTTAGACCGTTAATTTGGCCTTCAGATATTTTAGAATATAAACACGAACAGCGGCAGAGAGGTTGTTTCCTTCTGGCCTGTCAGAATCGATTTCTGTAACCAGAGTATTGAGCGATATGCCGCGTTCTCGGCAGATTACAAGCAATTCGTCGTAAAATTCCTGCTCAAGCGAAATGCTGGTATTGTGCCGTCCGGCAATGACGACGGATTTTTTAAGCATTACCTTTTTTCCGGAAAGCGTCAATTGATACCACATCGGCATTTTTGGGCGCCGGTCTGCTTTCTGCTGCCGGGGTGTTGCTGTCGATTTCGCTGCCGAAGCTGACACCGAAACGGACGCTGGGGTCGCCGAAATAAGTGATGGCGGCAAAGGGAATTTCGAGCGTATACGGCACTCGACTGAATTTGAGGGTTACGGAAAAGCCCTGTTCATTAACTTCAAGATCAGAAAATTGGTTTTGTAGGACAATGGTCATTTCTTTAGGATACTGGCTGCGGATCAGATCATCCATTTTGACGCCCGGATAATCGGTTCGAAAAGAGATATAAAAATGATGTTCGCCCGGCAGTCCTTGTTTTTCAACAATCTTCAAAGCTTCAATCACAACGTGTTTCAGGGCTTTTTCTACCAGCTGATCATAGTTTATTTCGGTTAAATATTTTTCCATCTGCGGCCGTTCCTGTCATTTAAACTCAAAAAATGAGCCGTTCTGTTGCTGGGTGGCTCACTCCCCACTCACAACTAACCATAGTTATGAGGATTTGCGTTTGTTGCAACTGCTAAATTAAGCAGCCAAAGCAACAGGTGCTAATTCATTATCGTTAGCATTCATTTTATTTTGAACCGATAACGGTGGTATCTCACCGAACACGGCAAAATGCCTTTACTATACCCTGTCGATCCTGTTTCGCCCCCTTAAAAGTTGTTTTGGTGGAGGCGCCGGGTACTGCCCCCGGGTCCAGAATATCTATTTCACACAGCCTCTGGTGTCACAGTTGATTGCTCAACGCCTATTATTTTAAGCGATCTTTATTTTTTTTGCAAGGGCTTTAAAATAAATATTGTGTGATAACTTGCCGGATAAGCTTGTCAAGCGGCAGACAAATGATAAAATGCATCACCGTAAGCGATATATTAGGAAAGGGGACAATGACCAAAATTGCAATCTGGTGCCGCCATAAAGATGATAACATTATTGGAATAGGGCCGCATATCCCTTGGCACATCAAATCCGATTTTCAGCGCTTTCGCCGGATTACTACCGGACAAACGCTGGTTGCCGGGCAAAAAACTTATGAGAGTTTTCCCGGACGAACGCTTCCCGATCGCCGGATTTTTGTTCTGACATTGGAAAAAGAATATGAAGTTTCGGATCCGGCCAATCATTTTGTGGTAAACGATATTCGTTTTTTCAAAGATTTTGAAGATGATTTGTACATTGCCGGCGGGGCAACGGTTTATAAATTGTTCATGACCGGCAATGCCAAATTGATGCCCGAAATTGTTGTCGATTGCGTTTATCACGGCGATCTTGATAATGTAAAAGGTGAGCCTGTTGCGATAACGGATTGTATTGATGTGCTAAATAAAAAATATCGGCAAATTTCGGCAGATTATGAACAGGATAATATCACAACTCGGATCTTTGTGCAGAAAGGGGAGTTTGTCGACCAAGATGTATTAAAAAGAATTGTCCGTGCAATAGAGGAAGGAATGAACTGATGCAGCAGTACTTGGATTTGCTTGAAGATGTGTTAAAAAACGGCGTTGATAAAATGGATCGCACCGGAGTTGGCACCCGCTCGGTTTTTGGCCGGCAGATGCGTTTTGACTTGCAGGAAGGATTCCCCTTAATGACCACCAAAAAGATGCATTTAAAGAGTATCATTTATGAATTGCTGTGGTTTATCAAAGGGGATACCAATGTTAAATATCTGCAGGATAACGGTGTGCGAATTTGGAACGAATGGGCGGACGAAAACGGCGATTTAGGACCGGTCTATGGTTCTCAATGGCGCAATTGGAACAATGAAGGGATCGATCAACTGGCAGAGGTGATTGATAAACTAAAACACAACCCCAATGATCGCAGGATGATTGTTTCTGCCTGGAATGTCGGCAAAATCAATGAGATGCATTTGCCGCCGTGCCATATGATGTTTCAGTTTTATACGGCCGGCAACAAACTTTCCTGTATGCTTTATCAACGCAGCTGTGATATGTTTTTGGGCGTGCCGTTCAATATTGCATCTTATGCGCTTCTGACCATGATGATTGCTCAGGTCACCGGGTTTGAACCGGGAGAATTTATCCATACGCTCGGGGATACGCATATTTATCACAATCATTTTGAGCAGGTCAAGGAGCAGCTTTCGCGCAAACCGTTGCCTTTGCCGAAGATGAAAATTAATCCGGCGGTTAAAGATATAAACGATTTTAAATACGAAGATTTTGAGTTGACGGATTATCAATGTTATGATGCGATCAAAGCTAAAGTTGCAGTTTAAAAAGGTGGGTTAAATGAATGATATAAAAGATTTTTTTTGAAAAATACGCAGCCTTTGTTGATAGCGTAACATCAAAGCCCGGTCGTGATGATGAAGTCTTCTTTCATCGGGCTCGGGAGATTTCTTCTTGGATGAACGGCAGTTTTTCCCGGATGGACAATGCCGTAGCCGGCTTGGCCGGAGAAGCCGGTGAGGTTGGAGATTTGTGGAAAAAACTGAAATTTCACAACAAAGAGTTAAGTGAAGAAAACCGTCAAAAGCTGATTGACGAGTTGAGTGATGTTTGTTGGTACACCATGCAGGCAGCCATTGCGCTTAATGTGAATTTTGACGATATTATTCGTCACAATGTGGAAAAGCTGCAGGCAAGACATCCGCACGGCTTTTCCTCGGATTATATGAAACTAAAAAAAGACTAGGACTTGTAATATGGCAGAAGATAAAAATCAACATCCCGATTCTGTGGAAAAAAAGGGAGAGAGAAATTGGATAAGTGCCGCTTTGTGGGCCGATGAAACAGAAATCCGCCGGGCAGCAGAAAATTATGATCAGGTTAAGTGGTATAAATCAATACGTATTTTTCCGGCGGCACTGATTTTGATTATGACTTG
>CABUAP010000140.1 GCA_902489675.1 uncultured Azospirillum sp.
CGGCTATTGACTCTTTAATCGATAACTGAGATTATATCCCCGGTTTCGACTATCGGCCGGGGAGCCCTTCGGGCTTGCCCAAAAGGGTGCCACTTCTTGAGCAGTGGTAACGCGAACTCCCCGGTCACCTTTTTTCGCCCTTGTTTTGCAATTTTCATTTTTCAAGAGGGCAGTCATGGCAAAAAAATCATTTGATAAAAATGCGCAACGACAGGCGGAAATTGAAGACGACGACGATCTCGGCGAACCGATCAGAAATGCCAGGGAGTTGGAAATGTTCATTGCCGCACAGAGCAAGGAAACGCAGCGGGCAATTCATAAATTTATCGCTTTTCTTCTGCGCTATACGGGATTGCGGAAAATAAAAGAGCAGGAGGAAGAAAACCGCAAACATATCAAAAGACAACCGCCGCGGATAAACTGAAAAACCGCCGGCAGCCTCTTGCCAATCCGTGAAAACCGCCCGAGCGATTTGTAAAACGCCGATAAAAAAGTGTTTCCAAAAACCGGCCGCGGCCGGAGAGAAAGGACGGAAAAAGCCGTATCTCTTTCCACCCTGTTCGGGCAAACGGAAAAAGCACGGAAGAACATGAAAAAAGGGAGTGAGACGCAGCAAACAAAAAGGAAAAAGGGGCAAACGCAAAAGCGCGCGGAATAAATACAGAGAAAAATTCGGCATAAAAAACAAATGAAAAACCCCGAAGCGCTTTGTCTTCGGGGTTAAAAAAATCGGCTCGGGTTATTCGATGGTATGGCTTTTGTCAAATCCGGCATACGGCGTTTGCCGGATTTTTTCGTCGCTGTGCGTTTCCCGGCTTTCTGTTGCCGGGGTTTGTTCTTTGCCGGCGTTTTTTGCCGTTTCCAGGTTGCCGCGCATTCTGTCGAAAGAGGAATTTACCCGCCCTTGTGATTGCAGCTGTTGATAGCCGCTTGCTTCCAGCCGTTTGTGAAATTCCGCCTGAAACTCTTTGACATTTTTGACGGGAACAGCGGCTTTGGTTGCTGCATAGCAGGAATTCAGCAAACTTTGAAACTGCGGATTGTCCAACAGTTCCTTTTGTTTCAGAGCCTGTGCGGTGACGGCTTCTAGTTCTTGCATATCGCCTTTGGCAATAGCCCGGTTTGCGGCATTATACAGGGTGTTCTGACGAACAGATTCCACTTCCCGTTCGGGTTTGTAGGCATGTCCGAGACCGATCGTTTCCCCCAGTTTAAAACCGTTTACATAGACGTTGATATAAGCTGTTTTGCGTGATTCTCTGGAAAAAGCGCGGGTAATCGGTTTGCCGCCGCGGCTGCACAGTCTGTCTTTGTAATCAATGCTGCCATCGGCATTGATTTTGGTTTGGTAACTAAAATCGTCGGAAAAAGTGCTGACGATTTTGCTGCCGTCGGGATAGTAGTCCGTTGCACCGATCTGTTTGCCGTTTTCAAAAGAGTCGACGGTGCGGCGGCCGTCGGGATGATAGGTTGTTCTTCCCGTCTTTTTATCCTTGGCGAAGGCCGTAACGGTTTTTTCTCCGTCGGCGCGGGTCGTCGTCTGTTCGGTCAAAACGCCGTCGGAATACAGGCTGAAGGTTTGCCCGCCGTCGACGAGATAATCTGTTTTTTCGCTGATTTTGCCCTTGCTGTAACGGGATACGGAAAGCGGCGAACCGTCTTCCCGATATTCCGTCACCTCTTTGACCGAAAAGTCTGGAAAATAATCGGTGACGGTGGTAACGCCTTTTTCATCCGTGGTTTTGTCCGCTTTCGGCTTCATTCCGAGAAGTTTTCTCAATTTATTGTACGCCATGCCCGTATCCTTTTGTTGTTGTATAAAAATATTGTGACAGCTTTTTTGTCAAAAGTCAATTTTTTTCGCAAAAAAGAGCCCGGAAGTTTTTCCGGGCTCTCGGGGAGACGTGTTTACGGCCTTATTCTTCCTCACCGACATACATACCGACAGCGCGGGCCGCTTTGACATAATCGCTGTTGACGTCAAGCAGGGTGGTGCCTTCCCTGACCACTTCGTCAATGTCAAAATCGCCGATTTTGCTGTTTTTCCAAACCACCATACGGTTGGTTTTGCCTTCTTCCAGCAGTTCGACGGCTTTGGCGCCGAACATGGTGGCCAAAATCCGGTCGGTCGGCGACGGATCGCCCGAACGCTGAGTGTGGCCGAGAGTGGTGACGCGGGTCTGGAAGACTTTGCAGCGCTTGTTGATCTCCGCGCTCAGATATTGGCCGATGCCGCCGTAAACGGTTTCGCCGATTTTGTTGGTGGCAGCGGCGACATGTTGTCCGTCTTCGCGTTTAACGCCTTCGGAAACGACGATCAGCGCATGATTGCGTCCGCCGTCTTTAATTTTCTGCAATTTTTCGATGATTGAATCGATTTTATAAGGAATTTCCGGCACCAAACAAACATCGGCAAAACCGGCCAGGGCAGAATGCATAGCCAAATGCCCGGCATCACGTCCCATCACTTCCAAAATAAGGGCGCGGTTATGCGAACGAGCGGTCAGTTCCAGCGAATCGAGTGCACTGGTGCAGACCTGGCAAGCGGTTTCAAAACCGACCGAAGCATCGGTGATCGGCGTATCGTTGTCGATTGTCTTGGGGATGCCGACCATTTTGATGCCGGCCATATGGCAATAGTTGCTGACAATATTCATACTGCCGTCACCGCCGACGACAACCAAAGCATCAAGCCCCAGTTCGCGCGCGCCTTCGCCGAATTTCTGCGAAAGAGTTTCCATGGATTCCAGCTTAACACCGCTGTTGAGCGAACCGAGATAAGAACCGCTCAACCGCGGCCACGGCGTGTCGGAAAAGCCGGCTTCGGTCAAAACTTCGTATTGCAGCGGGCGGTTGGTCAATCCGTCGGTGCCGAATTTGATGCCATAAACTTCCCAGCCTTTGACAGTGGCTGCATTGACGACGGAACGGATAACGGCGTTTAGGCCGGCGCAGTCGCCGCCGCTGGTTAAAATACCGATTCTTTTGATCTTATTCATGCAAAAACTCCTGTTTCAAATAAATATTGGTTGCTTTTTTAGCATAAATATGTTACATTTCAACCAAATTTTACAAAATATTGTTCGTAAAATTTTTTTTGAATTTGCGCTTTTATAAAAACCCAAGGATTAATCTCGAAATGGTTAAAAATGACAATTTGAGCAAACTGACTCATAAACTGTGCGAACTGCGGCTGGAAGAAAGACGGGTAAGCACGGATATCCGCCATTTGGTCGCTCGCAATTCTACCATTGATTTCGCCAAAGCCAAACAGTTGAACATCATGCGCAGCGGCGTCAAAAAGAAGATAGAATCGATCGAAGCCAAGATCATGCCCAATATTATTGCCTGATTTGGTTCAGATCAAAAAAACAATTGCAATTGCCTTTTAAATATGATAATAAACAGGCAATTTTGAAAAACAACGATATAAAAGTTTGAAATGAGGTGATTTAAGTGGTTCAAGTTACTGTTATCGGTAATGATGTTGGTCAGTCTTTGAAAGTTTTGAAGAAGAAAATGCAGCGTGAAGGTGTTTTCCGCGAAATGAAACTGCGCCGCCATCACGAAAAGAACTCCGAGAAAAAGGCTCGCCGTCAGGCTGAGGCTATCAGACGTTCCCGTAAGCAACTTCGCAAACGCTTGGATACTGAAGGATTCTAGTTTGATCCGCAAGAGTTTTGAAAAACACCGCTCTTATCAGCGGTGTTTTTTTGCATGAATGCTTTACAGCCCCCCATGTTAAAGGAATCATGCTAAGTTGTCACTAGATACAGTTTTATACCTTTGAGAGTGGTCAGCCCCAACGGAACTGTAGAGAAAAGGACCATTGAGGGCTTTTTTTTAGAATCCCCTGGTTACCGGAGCATCTATCAAGAAAACCACCGATCAGACCGACAGAGTTCTTTTTATGGTTCAATCA
>CABUAP010000141.1 GCA_902489675.1 uncultured Azospirillum sp.
CAGAAGGCACCAAACTGAGCTATGAGAGCTGGATTATGGTCAAGGGTATTACCCGTGCCAGCTTCGACAACAAAGTCTCAGTTACTCTCAACAACAGGTTCAACCATGTCGAAGAAGTGGTTGAGGTCGGCAGTTTCAACCTCGGCGAATGCCGAACCGAACTGGTCTATGAGCTTTCCGATACGCGTCAGCAGGATTTTGTGACCGTCAGCGATTCGGTGTTGGTCTACAAGGTCATGTTTGACAACTTTTCATTTGGCTATGACCTCTATCATGAGGTTGCGGTCTATGACGATCATGTGACGCGGCAGACAATGCCTTATCATCCGATCAGAAATATCCGCGACAACGGTTATACTCTGACCGATATGGACTTTGTGATCGAGAACAATGGCGAAGGGCAGCAGGTCGTCTACCTGCGCAAGCGGTTTGACCATTCGATTTCGCTTGATTTCAACGGCAAGACCTATACTCTGACCGCCAAAATCGAACTGCGGCTTTATGCCGGCCTTCATCCGGCAATCGTTTCCAGCCAATTGGTTACAAGCGGGATCAAAGACGTTAAAAACGAGTTATGGACCAGCACCTACACCAGCTGGGCGGAAGTCGAGCACCGGTATTCAGATGGTAACATTGGTCGTAAAACTTATATGGCGGAGCAGATGAGAGGAGAAATCGAATCTTCGATCCAAAAGTATAAGGTTCTGCCCGATGCCAATCTCAAATTGGTGAAAGCCGGTTTTACGGATGCGGTTGTCCGTGATACGGTCGGTCTGCCCGAACGAATGGTTGTGTGTGAAGTCCGACGTCAGTATGAAGTCAAATATAATCACTTCGTACTGAATTATCCGGTGAGCGAATATGAGGCATATTACGACGACGGTTTAACAAGGTTTGAAATGCCGTCGCTGAAATATACCGATGTTCGGGAGAAACACGAACTTCGTTACATCGGCGAATACCAAGGCGACGAACGCGATTATCTGGAGTATTATTTTACGCAGGAAATCCGCGGCGCCTTCGGTGAGTCCGTGCATGAAGCATCCGAAAGCTTCCAAGTAATTGTTTATACCGAATGAGAACAACCATTCGGTTTATCTTACAAAAAACTCCCGTGGCAAAAGCTGCGGGGGTTTTTTTAGACAATATTTATATTTGCCGATGATAGGGGAAGACAATGCCCTTATTTCCAGTGGATGCGGATTTTAGCCAGTTCGCGGTTGTCATTGTCGGCATAAATGGCGTGCAGAGTCGTCAAACCGTCAATTTCCGTACGGATAACCGCATTTTCACCGAACAATCCTTCTTTTTTGAAGGCTATTTCCAGTTCTTCGGGCGTATGGTTTAGGCGAAACTCCTGCGGAACCACTTCGGTTGCCCATAGCGGATACACGGCATTGTTGACATGATGATTGACATCAATGTCATCATAACGAACTTTGAACGTTTCTTTGCAATCTTCCCTTGTCGGTTCCGGCAGCCGGGCAAAATCGGTTTCTAACCCGCGCTCGGCAATTACCTGATATTCCGGCAGATTGTCACGCAGACAAACCGGCCGTTTTTTGGCAAAATCAATCAGCACCCATTGGCTGGAGGCACGGATAATCGGGGTTCCGCTTTCATCTCGGATAATAAAATCACGCACGGCGCCAAGTTTTTTCTCCACCGCCGGCCACGATTCCACCGTAATTTTTTCATGCCAAGCCGGCATCCGTTCAATTTTGATCTGATAATTTGAACCGACCCATGCCAAGCCGTGCGCTTTGCAATGCTCAATCCCCACGCCTAAGGCCGATGCATGACTGTCGGCGGCATCCTGAAAAATATTCATCAATGTCAAAAGCCGTAATGTTCCGTTTCGGTCGCATTCATAACTTTTGATATGATATTCAAGCAAAATTTTGCCGACGTTCATGATCTAACCTTATCCTTGTAACGAAAGTTGAATACTCTCTTGCTGTTCGTCCTCGTCGCCCCACAACAGCCGGCTCAGCCAACTGCGTTTGCTTTTGCTCGGTTCTTCGCGGGCAGCAAATAAGTTTTCCTGAGGTTTGGCGGCATACATGGTGACATAAGTCTGATGTCCCTTTTTGACGGTTTCGAGCGATGCCAACAGTTTTTTGCGGTAAATATTTGCTTTGGCCGGTCTTTTGGAATGATAGTCCGTTGCAGCTTTCATCCAATCTTGCCGACGGTCATACAGACGTTTTAAAAAACGTGCGGCATATTCAACATTTTTCTGCGGATCGAAAGCATCTTCCAAACTGGCAAATTCTTTACCGTGAAAGCGCATATTGACCTGCATACAGCCGACATCAAAATTATTGATACCGCGCTTGCGCAAAGCCTTTGCCGCATTAATGGCAGCTTCTTTAGTTTTATAGTAATGACCTTTTCCGCGTACATTAATCGTCCACGGCCAAGCCATTTTCTGCTGAGCAAGCTTATTCCACTTGCCGGTTTCAACGGTTGAGATTGAGGTCAGCAGATATTTTTGGATCTGATATTTTTCTTCTGCTTTGGTCGTTGCATCCATACAAATAAAACCTTGGTCGACAGGCGCAATCTCCTGCGCATTAGCCGAAACGGGCAGAAGCAACATCAGAAATATAAGAAAATACATAAATAAAATTGATACTTCCAGCAGTATCCCTCTGTTTCCCCGGGCTGCCACGAACATCCCTCAGGCCGGTGGCCGATTTCAATCCGCTTAAGGCAACGATTATTATAAAACGAAAACCGGGGGCAGTTTATACATAACGGCCCAAAGCCATAAAGCATTAAAAACAGGAGGGTTTATAACATAATTATTTTTTAAAATCCAGTAAAAAATTGGCCAGGTCAATGATTGCGGCACAAATATCGGAACTAATATATTGAAAATTCTGGTTCTTTTTATACACAGCTTCGTTCTCGTAAAGGCTGCGGTTAATTTCCATTTGCAAGGTGTAAATATTTTTTCGCGGCTGGCAGTAGTTAAAACTGATATGCGCGCCGGAATAAGGACAGTCAAGGCTGACATTGTATTTTTGTTTTAGATGCTGCATAAAAAATTCAAACATTTCGCTCGGGCAGCTTTGTTCAAACAACGTCCCCAGACAAAATTCGATCTGCCGGTTATCTTGCATGATGTTGCAGATTTTTGACGGCATGGAGTGGCAGTCAAGCACCAAGCAAAAGCCGAATTTTTTGCTGCAGCGGTCGATCAGTTTTTGTAAATGGGCATGATACGGTTCATAAACATTCTTAATGCGTGCTTCGGCTTCTTCATAATTGAGCCGTCCGTCGTAGATATTTTTTCTTTGCGCCGTAATACGGTGGAATAAACCGAGTCCGACCCGGCAGCGTTTGTTGCCGACCATCATTTCCTGTTCGGGATAGTTGTAAAACATGGTCGGATCAATTTCAATCGAGTCACGGTTCACATCAATAAAAGCCCGTCCGATGTTAAGCGCAACCATCGGAATCCCCAAATTGGAAGCTTCCATCACCAGTTCGTCGACAAAAGGATCTTCATTGCTGCGAAGTTCATCAACGCTGACGGCAACATGATCAAGAAACTCTTGCGGAAAAACGCGTCCGCTGTGCGGAACCGAAAGAACCATCGGATAGCGCGGGTCTTTGGTATTGTGTTCGCTGATGATGTTCAGTTTAGAATAGTCAACTTTGAAATCGATTTTCTTTTCTGTCATGTCTGCTCCTGAAATCCGTTTGCAAAATCATAATACTAAGAAAAGATTAACTTTTTGATAACAAAATATCGACACCCAAAGATCAAAAACGATAAAAAATAATATCAGCCTTAAAAAAATACTTGCCAAATTAAAATGAATAGGTTAAACAAATACTCAAATTACGGGTGTGTAGCTCAGCGGTATGAGCACTACGTTGACATCGTA
>CABUAP010000142.1 GCA_902489675.1 uncultured Azospirillum sp.
GTCCCGCCGTACGAGTCGACGGTAACCGGGAAATTGTTTGCCGCCGGCATGAGCTGCCTCGGCAAGCTCAATATGGACGAGTTTGCGATGGGCGGCAGTAACGAAACCAGCTTTTACGGTCCTGCTTACAATCCGTGGAAAGCGGAAGAAAAGCTGGTACCGGGCGGCTCTTCCGGCGGTTCGGCAGCAGCGGTGGCGGCTAATATCTGTGCGGCGGCCACCGGTACCGATACCGGCGGCTCTATCCGCCAGCCGGCCGCGTTCTGCGGCGTTACCGGCATCAAGCCGACCTATGGCCGTTGTTCGCGTTACGGGATTATGGCTTTTGCCTCATCTCTCGATCAGGCGGGGCCGATTGCCAAAGATGTGCGCGACTGCGCTTTGCTGTTGAATGTGATGGCCGGGTACGACGAAAAAGATTCGACGTCGGTTAAAATGGATGTGCCCGATTTTACCAAAGTCCTCGGACAAAGTGTCAAAGGTTTGAGAATAGGCATTCCGGCGGAATATCGTCCTCAGGGCTTAAATGAAGAAATTTCCGCCTGCTGGGATCGGGGAATTGAAATATTGAAAGCCGCCGGAGCGGAAATCGTTGATATTTCGCTGCCGCATACCAAATATGCCCTGGCGGCTTATTATATTATTGCACCGGCAGAAGCTTCCTCCAATTTGGCGCGTTATGACGGCCTGCGTTACGGCCTGCGCGTGCCGGGAGAGCATCTGGACAATATGTACATCAATACCCGCAGCGCCGGTTTTGGCAAAGAGGTCAAGCGCCGCATTATGGTCGGCACTTATGTGTTGTCGGCCGGATATTATGACGCATACTATCTCAAAGCCCAGAAAGTCCGTCGATTGATCCGCGATGATTTTGTCCGTGCCTTTGACCGTTGTGACGTGATTTTGACCCCGACGGCGCCGACGGCGGCTTTTCCGGTCGGTGACCGTTCTATGCAGGAAAATCCGATCAATATGTGGCTAAACGACATCTTTACCGTTTCCGTCAATTTGGCCGGGCTGCCGGGGCTGAGCCTGCCGGCCGGCCTGTCAAAGGCAGGACTGCCGCTCGGGTTGCAGCTGATCGGTCGTCCGTTTGATGAAGAAACGGTGTTTAAGGCCGCTTCCGTAATAGAAACCGAAACCGGATTTGAAAGGTTAAAATAGCCATGATTATTGAAGGAAAAGAAAATAAATGGGAAATTGTCTGCGGGTTGGAAATCCATTGCCAGATTATTTCCGAGTCCAAAATTTTCAGCGGTGCATCGACGAAGTTTGGCGCCGATGCCAATGAAAATGTTTCGTTTATTGACGCCGGTATGCCGGGTATGCTGCCGACGCTCAACCGCTATTGTGTGCACCAGGCGGTCAGAACCGGTTTGGGACTGCGGGCGGAGATCAACAAATATTCCGAATTTTCGCGCAAAAACTATTTTTATGCCGATATGCCGACCGGTTATCAGATTACCCAGTTTTTGTATCCGATTGTGGGAGAAGGAATGGTAACCGTTGATTTGGAAGACGGCAGCACCAAAGATATCCGCATCGAACGGATGCACATCGAACAAGATGCCGGCAAATCGATCCATGATATTGATCCGCGCAAAACTTTTATTGATCTGAATCGCGCCGGGGTAGGGCTGATGGAAATTGTTACCAAGCCGGATTTCCGTTCGCCGGAAGAAGCCGGGGCGTTTTTAAAGAAACTGCGCTCCATCCTGCGCTATCTCGGTACCTGCGACGGTAACATGGACGAAGGCTCAATGCGTTGTGACGTCAATGTTTCCGTTCGGCCGGCCGGCAGCGATGAGCTGCGCACCCGCTGCGAGATGAAAAATGTCAATTCTGTCAAATTCGTTATGCAGGCAATTGAAAATGAAGCCCGCCGCCATGTCGAAGTCTATGAAAACGGCGGTACGGTTGAGCAGGAAACCCGCCAGTTTGATCCGTTGACCGGTTTGACCAAGGTTATGCGCAAAAAAGAATTTGCCCATGATTACCGCTATTTTCCGGAACCGGATCTGCCGCCCTTGGTGCTGACCGAAGAATATATCCGCCAATTGGCGGATGAATTGCCGGAATTGCCGGATGCCAAAAAAGCCCGTTTTGTTGAAAAACTGGGGCTGACCAAATATGACGCCGCCGTAATCTGCGAAAACAAAGAAGTGGCCGATTTCTTTGAAAAAGCAGCTTCCGGTCACGATGCCAAAAAAGTGGCCAACTGGCTGATGGGCGATTTCTTTGCTATGCTCAAACGTAAAAATCTGACGGTTGAAGAAAGTCCTGTTTCGGCAGAAAATCTCGGTCGTTTGGTGGCGTTGATCGAAAAGGATGTCATTTCCGGCAAAATTGCCAAAGACGTATTTGAGATGATGAGCGAAACCGGCGAAGACCCGGAAAAAATCGTCGAGGAAAAGGGCTTAAAGCAGGTGACCGACACCGGCGCGATTGAAGCGATTGTCGATAAAGTGATCGCTGACAATCCGGATAAAGTCAATGCCTATAAAGGCGGCAAAGTCGGCCTGATGGGCTGGTTTGTCGGCCAGGTGATCAAGGAATCTCAAGGAAAAGCCAATCCGCAGCTGGTTAATCAGCTGTTGGCGGCCAAACTGGCCTGATCGGCGGCATCTCCTTTATTTGTTCCCCGTCTTATGGTTTTAGGACGGGGATTTTTTTATAAAAACCTCAAAAATCCGCCTTCTGATTTACGGTTGCAAAATTTGATGTAAAATGTTATAATTTTTGCCGATTATGAATTATTGTATAAGTGAATAAAGGTTTATCTCGTTAAAAATTATTAAATTAGAAATTTATGGAAAGTACGATCGTATTTAACCAACAAGACGGTAAAGCCTACCGCTTGGAAGAAGGAAAAATGCTGTTGCTCGGCAACGGTGCGTTGATGACCCCGGCATGGAACGATGTTGTTTACCAAATCGGTGAACGTCTGTTTATTTGCGAAAACGGAAATTATCGGCGTATTGCTTCAAACAGTATGCTGCTGCCGTTTGAAAATGTTTGCGAAGGACGGATACGTCCCGCACAAATTATCGGCTCCGATCAAGATGAAAATTGTTCGCACACGCTAGGCCAACAAATATTTGTCAGCGGCGGCAATTATTGGTTTGTTCACCATGATCGCCATGATGTATCGGCTCTGCCGGAAAAACTGGCGCGCGTGTGGATGGATCATATGGCAAATGCCGTGCCTATGCCTAATGCGGAAAATGCTTTTCTGATCAATTCCGATGGTGAATTTCGTCTGTATATGACCGATGAAAGCGGCATCCCGCGGCTAAAGCCGGCCCCTCAACCGTCAATCAGCGGCGGCAGTTTTGTCTGGAGCGGCTGCGGCTATGGGGTAAGGAACAAAAAATGCCTTCCTTTGCCTTTTCTGCTGCGCGGTATTTTTGCCGAATATTTACTGCTGGAGCTGGAAACAGATATTTTCATGCTGGATGAGAAAGGTTTTCATCCTCTTGGCTCTTATCCCGATTTTTATTTCGGAGCAGACAGAAGCCAAAAGCTGATGATTGCGGAAGTGGCGCATGGCCGGATTTGCTATCAGCTGTGCCGAGATACGGTGCGTAAAGTCTGTTTTGCCGGCAAAGAAACGCATTCGTTTCTGGAAGTCCGAAAAGACGGCAGCGTCAGTCATCGTTATGAGGTTGCGGACGGCAACAGAGGAATGTCCTGCCGATATCAGATTTATCGTCCTGATGACAAAGGACTTTATGTGGCGGTAACAGAATAGTCGTCAGTCTCAAGCTAAAAAAACATCCCCGCGCTTGGTCGCCGGGATGTTTTTTT
>CABUAP010000143.1 GCA_902489675.1 uncultured Azospirillum sp.
AAAGTTTTCTTTGCTTTTTATTTCCTTTCGTTTTAATATTGCTAAAAAATTATTACAACCCATGGGATAGTGAGCAGTTTATGGCAGAAGAAAATTCAAATCCCCAAACTCTTGATACCGGACTGGCCTGTTTTGCAATTATGGCCAATTTCTTTGAAAAGCCAATCTCTATTGACCAAATAAAGCATAAATATGACCGGCAGAATTCGCATTTTGAAGAATATGAGCTGGTGCAGCTGGCAAAGGAATTTTCTTTCAAAGCCCGCTTTGTCGAAACCAAATGGGAGCGTTTGGACAAGACGGCGCTGCCGGCAATCGCCCAGAGCAAAGACAATACTTATTTTATTATCGGCAAAGTTGCCGAGGACAAGGTTTTGCTTCAAGATCCGGCAAAGGGGAATTATCCCGAGGTTTTGAACAAATAAGAATTTATGGATAGATGGAACGGCAGGCTCTTAATGATGACCTGCCGTGAGTTTATCAACGGTAAAAACCGCAAGTTTGACGTTTCATGGTTTATTCCGGCGGTGGTCAAATATCACAGGCTGTTCGGCGAGGTTATTCTGGCCTCGTTCTTTTTACAGCTGTTTGCGCTGGTGTCGCCGCTGTTGTTTCAGGTGGTGATTGACAAGGTGCTGGTTAACCGTGGATTGTCAAGTCTTGATGTTTTAATGGTGGCGCTAATCTGCATCGGTATTTTTGAAACTCTGCTCAGCGGGCTGCGGACTTATACCTTCTCGCATACCACCACCCGCGTTGATGTGGAGCTTGGGGCGAGTTTGTTTAAGCATCTCATTCGGCTGCCGCTGTCTTATTTTGGGGGGCGGCGGGACGGTGGCGCGGGTGCACGAATTGGAGAACATCCGCAATTTTCTGACCGGTTCGACCTTAACCTTGATTATTGACTTCTTTTTTACCATTATCTTTTTTACGGTAATGTTCTTTTATTCCAAAACCTTGACGCTGTTGGTTTTGCTCTCCATTCCTTTTTATGTTTTGCTGTCCTTGTTTTTTACCCCGATTTTGCGCTCGCGGATTGATGAGCGGTTTCGCCGCGGTGCGGAAAACCAGTGTTTTCTGGTGGAAGCGGTTTCTGGCGTGGAGACGGTTAAGTCTTTAACCGTCGAACCGCAGATGCAGCGTCGTTGGGAACAGCAGTTGGCGGCCTATGTCGGGTCATCTTTCCGCGCCTCGCACATTAACAATATTGCCGGACAGCTTGTACAGTTGGTGCAGAAAATCACCATGGCGCTGACCTTGTGGATCGGCGCTTCTCTCGTCATGAAAGGGGAGTTGTCGGTCGGGCAGCTGATTGCCTTTAACATGTTATCCGGTCGCGTAACACAACCGATTTTGCGCTTGGCTCAGTTGTGGCAGAATTTCCAGCAGGCTAAAATCTCTATTGAAAAGCTGTCTGACATTCTTAATAATCCGGCCGAAAATACCGAAACCCTGTCCAAAGGCTCGATGCCGGAGATTAAAGGCGATGTTGAATTTAAAGACATTGTGTTCCGTTATATTCCGAACGGACCGGAGATTTTGAAAAAGATGAACTTTAAAGTCAGGGCCGGGCAGAAAATCGGCTTTGTCGGACCGAGCGGCTCGGGTAAATCGACCGTTACCAAGCTGATTCAGCGTCTGTATATTCCGGAAACAGGCAAAGTGCTGATTGACGGGATTGACATTTCCACCGTCGATACGGCATGGTTAAGGCGGCAAATCGGCGTCGTTTTGCAGGAGAACTACTTATTTAACAAGAGTGTGCGGGAAAATATCGCTTTGACTAATCCGGCGATTTCGATGGACAGGATTATTGCCGCCGCCAGGCTGGCCGGCGCGCACGATTTTATTACCGAATTCCCCAACGGCTATGACACGATTATTGAAGAACGCGGCTCTTCGCTTTCCGGCGGGCAAAGACAGCGGATTGCGATTGCGCGCGCTTTGGTCAACAATCCGCGGATTTTGATTTTTGATGAGGCGACCTCGGCGCTTGATTATGAATCCGAACGGATTATCCAGCAGAATATGGCATCAATCTGTAAAGGACGTACGGTGTTTATGATTGCGCACCGGCTCTCGACCGTGCGGGAATGCGACCAGATTATCACCATTGAAAAAGGCGAGATTACCGAAACCGGCACGCATGAAGAACTTTTGAAACGCGGCGGGCGCTATGCTTATCTGTGGAACAGCCAGACCGCGCCGATTGTTCCGGCCAATGAGGAGAATGCGGCATGATGGAGCAGTTCAAAAGATATTGGCAGATTGCCAAGCTGGCCTTGTTGCAGGAAAAAGCCGCCAAAGACAGTAAAATCAAAGGCATGGACGAGCATGAAAAAGAGTTTCTGCCGGCGGTCTTGGAAGTGACCGAAATGCCGCCGTCTCATGCCGCGCGGTTGTTGACATACGTCATCATGCTGATGTTCACAACGCTGATTTTGTGGTCAATTTTAGGCAAAATCGACATTATCGCTACCTCGGCCGGGAAGCTGATGCCGGCTTCAAACATCAAGACCATTCAAACCCTGACCGACAGCGAGATTGAAGAAATCTATGTTCAGGAAGGGCAATATGTCAAAGAAGGACAGGATTTGATTAAATTTAACCAGACCGAGGTTCTGGCGAACATTAATCGGGTGGAAAACGAAATGGAGGCCTTGGAAATCGCGATTTCAAGGCTGAAAGCCCTGTTATCGGATGATCCGGAGAAGAATTTCAGCTATAATCCGGATATTGACGAATATTTAATTAAAATGCACACAGATTTGCTCAAAAGCCAGATGACCGAGAAAGCGGCAAAGATTGAAGTTTTGAACGGGCAGATTACCAAGGCTGAGAAAGAAAAAGACACCATTCAGGCCGACCTGACCCGCATTGAAAAACTGCTGCCAAGCGTGCAGGAGCGGATTGAGAAAAAGAAAATCCTCGTAGATAAGAAGCTTTTGGCACGACTGACTTTTCTGGAGCAGGAGGAAGAACTGACCAATTTGCAAGAGCAACGCAACGTTCAGGTCAAGAAAATGGCCGAAACCGAAGCGAATATTGAATCACTCAAAAAAGAACAGCGGCAATATCTGGCCGAGTTTGACAAGAATATTATGCAGGAGCTGACTGAAAGCCGCGAGAAGCTGGCGTCCTACCAGCAAGAGCTGATTAAATATCAGGAAGCCTTAAAACGCACCATCGTTAAAGCGCCGCTTTCGGGCTATGTCCAGCAGCTGGTTTATCACACCAAGGGCGGCGTGGTCGAAACCGCCAAGCCGATTATGAATCTTGTGCCAGAAGATTATAAGCTGGAAGCAGAGGTACAGATTTTGAACAAAGACATCGGCTTTGTGCGGCCGGAACAGGACGTGGAAATCAAAATCGACAGTTTCCCGTTCACCAAATACGGCACAATCAAAGGTAAAGTTCGCAATATCTCCGGCGATGCGATACAGGACGAAAAACTCGGGCTGGTGTTTAATGCCCGTCTGACGCTCTTGGATAACAAAATCAAAGCCGACGGGCAGATTATCCAACTCAAGCCCGGCATGAGCGTGACGGCGGAAATCAAAACCGGCAAACGCCGTGTCATCGAATATCTGCTCTCGCCGGTGATGAAATATCTTAACGAGAGTATGCGGGAAAGGTGAGGGGAAAGCTAAGCTGTTATTTTTTAATTTGGTGAAAACTAAGGCATTGGCCGACCGGGTGGGGCTTGGTCAAAATGTTACGTTTGTATTCTTATTAGATCTCCCGGTTACTAAAAGATATTTATCAGCAATTACCCTCGGCCAAGCAGGGGGAGTTTCTGCAAGA
>CABUAP010000144.1 GCA_902489675.1 uncultured Azospirillum sp.
TTTTGCCAAATTTCTCTTTCATTTGCCTGATCTCGGCGGCAATAGCCATCCAGCGTTTATCTTCACTGCCGAGCAGTTCCTCCAAACCGGCCTTTTCTTCGGACAGATCGTCATATTCTTCTCGGATCTGGCTTTCTTCCAATTTGCGGAGAGAACGCAGTTTCATGTTGAGGATGGCTTCCGTTTGATTATCCGTCAGCTGAAATTCTTTCATCATCACGTTTTTAGGATCTTCTTCTTCACGGATAATTTGGATAATCCGATCCAAATTAAGATACGCAACCAGATAACCGCTCAAAATTTCCAGTCGATAATTAATTTTCTCCAATCGATAATTTGTTCGCCGAATCAAAACCGTATGACGATGATTTAAGAACTCGCGCAAAACTTCTTTAATCGACATAACCCGCGGAACACCGTCAGAATCCAAAACATTCATGTTCAGACTGAAACGGCTTTCCAGATCGGTCTGTTTAAATAAGTGTTCCATTAACAGATTGGCATCAACCAAACGACTTTTCGGTTCCAGCACCACTCGGATATCGTGAGAAGATTCGTCACGGATGTCATTTAAGAGCGGAATTTTCTTTTCCAAAAGCAGCGAGGCTATTTTTTCCACCAGTTTAGCCTTTTGAACCATATATGGAATTTCCGTGATCACAATCTGATATTGTCCGTGTCCCAGATCTTCTTTTTCCCATTTGGCTCGAATACGAAATACACCCTTCCCTTGCCGATAAGTATCTAAAATACTTTCAAATTTATCAATGATAAATCCTCCGGTCGGAAAATCGGGACCTTTGATTTTGCGAACCAACGGCTCTATCTCGCAATCGGGATTTTCAATCAGATATAACAAAGCATCCGAAACTTCGCTCAGGTTATGCGGCGGAATATTCGTCGCCATACCGACGGCAATACCGGCAGAACCGTTGCACAGCAAATTGGGAACCATCGACGGCATCACCACCGGTTCGCTTTCTTCCCCGTCATAAGTTTCCATAAAATCAACGGCATCGTCATTCAAGCCTTCCATCATTGCAATAGCAAATTCGGTCAGTCGTGCTTCGGTATAACGCATGGCAGCCGCGCCGTCACCGTCAATATTGCCAAAGTTACCCTGCCCGTCAACCAACGGATAGCGGACGGAAAAGTCCTGAGCCAAACGTACCATCGCGCCGTAAACGGCACTGTCGCCGTGAGGGTGATATTTACCGATAACGTCACCGACCACACGAGCACATTTCTTGAACCCTGATTTCGGATCAAGATGAAGTTGGCGCATGGCGTAAAGCAACCGGCGATGCACCGGTTTTAGGCCGTCACGCACATCGGGCAGCGAACGCGAAACGATTGTTGACATCGCATATGAGAGATAACGTTTGCTTAGCTCCTCGGCCAGTTGAACGTCTTTTATTTTTTCTTCATTTTCCTGCATTTTTTCTCTTACAAGTCCAGATTTGCCAGCAAGTTAGCACGGTTTTTCGGGAATTTCAAGCCATGTATTTGAAAAAAGTTTTTATTGAGGAAAAAGCCGGTCATTTTGAGCAATTCAACTATTTCGTCACGCGAGGGAAAATAGTTTTTATCCACAATAAAATGCGGATAAGCATACAATCTGGCTGCATACGGTTCTCCGAATTCGCGGCATACGGCCCGCCCGCTTTTGGGCGAAACATAAGCCAGCTCATCACTGGTTCCGGTTACCGCGCACGCGCTCAGGTCAAGTCCGACCCCGAGATATTCAAGCAAATAAAATTCAAAGAAACAATAATGAGTAATCCAATTTTTTTCATCTATAAGGTTAAAGAAACTGTCTATATACTAGTAAAAGCGTTCAATATTTTCCTTTTCCGGAAGGCAAGACAAACATAGCGAACATAAAGAAGAAAGCGCGGCCAATTTTGCGGATGTTCCCATAAAATTTACGGCAGCGGGTGACAACAGCTCGGTTTTTAAACTAAGCATATTCTCCTCAATCCGCGCATAGGCATCAATCCCAACTCTGTTGCCCGGTTGATAAATGCCGGCATTTTTCTTGCTGCCCCCTCCTTTGACAAAGCCGCCGATCAACCCGTGTTCTTTGGTTATTACATTGATAATCAAAGAACTTTCACCATATCGACGTACGGCAACAATATAACCTTCATCTTTAAACTGCATCTGATTTACACGCCTTGTTTTTAGCTTAGTTTATCATAACCGTCTGCTTGACTTATTGCAATAAAAACCGTAATATAAAATCAATTTTGAACAATTGTTAAATTATTTTTATATGAAAACATTTTGGTTGTTTACTGCCAACTTGATCGGAACGATAATTTTGGCAGATTTTAGTCAGTATCTTCAAACTTCTGCTGTAATCAAACTGGCAATCGGGCTGCTGCTTTTTGCCGCAGTTTCCTGTTTTTGCTGGTTAAAAGCCAAAAGCGAAAAAAGCGGTTGGTTCTATGTCTTTGTCGGCGCGGTTCTGGCCTTGATGGACGTGTCTATTTTAGCCGACAGCCTGCCGCTTATGTCCTATATGGCTGAGGTTGCATCGTTGTTTGTACTCAACACCTTCATTTATTGGGTGTTGGACGGAATCTTACGTCCCGATTCTGATGAACAAAAACCACCTGAAGGACTCTAGCGTCCTTGACGGAAAATTCAAAAGCCCCGGATTTCTTATCCGAGGCTTTTCTATTTATAGTTAAAAATCAACTCAGTAATCGTGAATGATACTTTTGGTAACTTTATCAAAAGCCATCAATTCGGAAATAACCCGTTTCATGTCTTTTAGGGCAATGGAGTTGGGGCCGTCAGACAATGCTTTGTCCGGGTTTTCGTGAGTTTCGATAAAGACAGCGGCAACGCCGACGGCAACGGCAGCCCGCGCCAACACCGGCGCAAATTCTCGCTGTCCGCCCGAACAACCGCCGAGTCCGCCCGGTTGCTGTACCGAGTGTGTGGCATCAAAAATGATCGGGCACCCGGTATCTTTAGCCATCTGCGGAAAGGCGCGCATATCGGTAACCAAAGTATTATAGCCAAAGCTGGTTCCCCGTTCGGTCAGGCAAACATTCGGATTGCCGCTGTCAATCGCTTTCATGACCAGATTTTTCATATCCCAAGGCGCTAAAAACTGCCCTTTTTTAATATTGATAACTTTGCCGGTTTGAGCGGCGGCAATCACCAAATCGGTCTGTCGACACAGAAAAGCCGGAATTTGCAGCATATCGACATATTCAGCGGCAACAGCGCACTGCTCTCTTTCATGGACATCCGTCAAAATCGGACAATGGTAGAGTTTTTTGATTTCTTCAAAAGTTTTCATCCCCTCCTCGATGCCGACACCGCGCGGCGATTTTAGAGAAGTACGGTTGGCCTTGTCGTAAGAAGCTTTGAAAATATAATTAATTCCCAATTCTTTGGTCAATTCCACCATCGCGCCGGCAATATCAACGGCGTGCTGCCGGCTTTCGATCTGGCAGGGACCGGCTATCAGCGCCAACGGCAGTTTATTGCCGATCTCAAAGTTTCCGATTTTGATCGTTTTTTGATTTTCCATCAGTATTTCCTTCTCGTTAAAGGGTTAAAAAGTCCATTTCAACCAGGCAAACAAAACATTGCCGTCATTCTTGACACCGGGAACGTATGCGGCCTGCAAAGACCAGCGTTTATAGGTCAGACCGGCAATCGGCAGCGGCAACGGTACCGGAATATACATATATTCTTCCCTTTGCGTTACCCCGAGCGTATAACCGACGCCGATTTTCCAATCGCCGGAATCGCTCATATCCCAGTTGTACAAATAGGCATA
>CABUAP010000145.1 GCA_902489675.1 uncultured Azospirillum sp.
ACGATGTCATCAATAACCGCCTACCGAAAAACTGGGATAAGGCTCTGAATGCATTGAAAAACGAGGCGATTCGGGAGCAGACTAAAGTTGCTACCCGCAAAGCCTCGCAGATGTGTCTGGAAAAAATCGTTCCCCATGTGCTGGAAGTTATCGGCGGCTCGGCTGACTTGGCAGCCTCCAATCTGACTTTTGTCAAAGGTATGAAAACGATCACTGCCGAAGATTATGACGGCAACAACCTGATGTACGGTATCCGCGAACACGCCATGGGTGCGATCATGAATGGTCTGGCGCTGCATGGCGGTGTGATTCCTTACGGCGGCACCTTCTTTGTTTTTTCCGACTATGTGCGGCCGTCAATCCGGTTGGCAGCGCTGATGGGGCTGCGTGTCATCTATGTGCTGACCCACGATTCGATCGGTGTCGGCGAAGATGGCCCCACCCACCAGCCGGTAGAGCATCTGGCGTCTTACCGGGCAATGCCGAATGTGCTGATGTTCCGTCCCTGTGACGTGGTGGAAACGGCCGAAGCCTGGCAGCTGGCGTTGACAACCGAAGATATGCCGAGCCTGCTGGCGCTGAGCCGGCAAAATCTGCCGCTGCTGCGTGTTTCTTCCCGCCAGAACCTGACGGCAAAGGGCGGTTATGTGATTTCCGACGTGTCAAAGGGCAGCCGCCGCCGGGCAACGATCATTGCCACCGGATCGGAAGTTTCGATAGCGGTTGAGGCACAGAAACAACTGCGGCAAGAAGGGATTGAAGCGGCGGTGGTTTCCATGCCCTGTACCGAATTGTTTGACCGCCAGGATGATAAGTACCGCCAAAAGGTTCTCGGCCGTGCGCCGCGGATCGTGGTGGAAGCGGCCGCCAAATTCGGCTGGGAAAAATATCTCGGCGGCAAGGGCGAAATCATCGGTATGGACGGATTCGGCGCTTCCGGCCCGGCCTCGGAGCTTTATGCGCATTTCGGCATCACTGCCGACGCGGTAGCGGCTGCGGTCAAAAAATACTGCAAATAAACGGGGAGGGGCAAAAGCCCCTTCTTTTTGTTGTTTCGGAATATCCCCCGCCGACAGAAAAAACTTGAAAAAATACCGCGGCCGACTATACTCTGAAACAAATTGAGATTTAACCAAATTTTATTTTAAGGAGAAAATGTATGCCTTTAGTGACAATGCGTCAGATTTTGGACCACGCGGCAGAAAACAGCTACGGCGTTCCGGCTTTTAACATCAACGATATGGAACAGGTAATTGCCGTTCTGCAGGCGGCCAGAAAAGTCAATGCCCCGGTTATTCTGCAAACTTCGACCGGTGCGCGCAAATTTGCCGGTGATCCGATGATCCGTCACATGGTTGCCGCCGGTATCGAAATGTTTCCGGAGCTGCCGATCTGTCTTCATCAGGATCACGGTGCGTCGGTAGATATCTGCCAGTCGGCGATCGTCAACGGCTATTCTTCCGTTATGATGGACGGTTCGCTTGAGGCCGATGGCAAAACCCCGTCTTCTTTCGAATATAATGTTCATGTAACCAAAGAAGTGGTTGCCCGCGCACACGCCGTCGGCGCTTCGGTTGAAGGCGAATTGGGCGTGATCGGCTCGCTTGAAACCGGTAAAGGCGATAAAGAAGACGGTCACGGCGCCGAAGGCACTATTGATAAAAAACGTTTGGTAACCGATCCGGACGAAGCTGCTCGCTTTGTGGCCGAAACCAAGCTGGATGCTCTGGCAGTAGCCGTCGGCACCTCCCACGGCGCTTATAAATTTACCCGCAAACCGACCGGCGATATTTTGGCAATTGACGTTATTGAAAAAATCCATGCCAAACTGCCGAATACCCATATGGTTATGCACGGTTCTTCCTCGGTTCCGCAAGAATTGCAGGATCTGATCAACGCTTACGGCGGCGCTATTCCGCAGACTTTCGGCGTTCCGGTCGAAGAAATTGTTCGCGGTATTAAATCCGGCGTGCGCAAAGTTAACGTCGATACCGATTGCCGTATGGCCATTACCGGCGCCATCCGTAAGTTGTTTGCCGAAAATCCGAAAGAATTTGATCCCCGCAAATACCTGAAACCGGCAATTGAAGAAATGCAGAAAGTCTGCGAAGCTCGTTATATTGCCTTCGGTGCGGCCGGTCAGGCGGATAAAATCAAAGTTATCCCGATGTCTGAAATGGCAAAAAGATATGCAAGCGGCGAACTGTAATTGTTTTGCAGCTTCAATCTCAAGAAAAACTCCTTCCTTCGGGCGGGAGTTTTTTTATAGTTGTCTGGGTTTTGAATGATATCCCGCGAAAAAGGCGGAATAAAAAAAGGCGCCGGAAGTTCATCCGCCGCCTTTTGCCTGTTCCCTAAAACTTATTATTTGGAGTATCTGAGTGTTCAGGGAGAAAACGCCCCTATGGGTTTCGTTTTGTCCCATTTTGACTTTTTTTGTTTTATTTGTCAAATATTAAATTTTACTCCCCGGATAAGTTGCTAAAAACAGAAGGAACAATTAAGCTTTGTCAGTGGATTGAGAGGATTTTGCATATTGGGCGCCGTGTTTGATGTCTTGCAGATAATCTTCCCAATCCTGTTCATGATCAAGCTCTTCGTGCAAAATTTTGCGAGAAATATGGAAAGTTTCAAAATCTTTGCCCCAGCACATTTCGCAAATCTGCTGATAGCGGGTGATCGCGCAGCGCTCAGAATCAAGATTTTGTTTAAGCAGGGTAACGTCAAACGGATCGGCGGGAGCCAAATATTTGCAGGATGCCGTTTTCTCCCAGTCGGCCGGGGTCAAAACCGGTGTGCCGCCAAGCTGGATAATGCGGGTGGCCAGCAGTTCGGCGTGTTCCAGTTCTTCTTTGGCGTGTTTCATAAATTCGCTTTGGATGGCGGCGCGCATCGGCCCTTCAATCACTTGAGCGCCGATCCAATATTGATAATAAGCAAGCCATTCTTCGGCAAAAGCCTCGTTTAAGACCTTCAGCAGTTCATTATTGTCAAGCTTGCTGATTTTTTTGGCCATTTCTCCCATTGTTTTTCTCCTTTTGATTTAATATAATTAAAGACTAAAAGGCTAGATAATTGCTGTTAAAGAAAAATCAACCTGTTGCCTGTACAATAAAACGCAATAAACATTTGCCGAGCAAAAGGAGAAGAATAATGGTTTTGATTGCCCCGAGCCTGCTGGCTGCCGATTTTGGCCGTTTGGCGTTGGAAACAGCCGCGGTTGCCGATGCCGGTGCCGATTGGCTGCATCTGGATATTATGGACGGACATTATGTTCCCAATCTGACATTTGGTCCGGCGGTGGTCAAAAGCCTGCGCGGCGACAGCCGGCTGGTGTTTGATACCCATCTGATGGTGGAAAACCCCGATAAAATGATCCCTTGGTTTGCCGAGGCCGGTGCCGATATTATTACCGTTCATGCCGAAACTTGTCCGCATCTGGATCGGACGCTGCAGTCCATTCGCGATCTCGGCAAAAAAGCCGGTGTTTCGCTCAATCCTTCCACCCCGGAAAGCGTGCTCGAATATGTGCTTGACCGTCTGGATCTGGTGCTGGTGATGACCGTCAATCCCGGTTTTGGCGGCCAAAATTTTATTCCGTCGCAATTGGAAAAAATCCGCCGACTGAAAAAAATGATCGGCTCTCGTCCGGTTTTGATCGAAGTTGACGGCGGCATTAATGCAAAAACCGCGCCGCTCTGCTGTGAAGCCGGCGCC
>CABUAP010000146.1 GCA_902489675.1 uncultured Azospirillum sp.
GCCAATTTGCGGTCAGCATAAGTTTCGGCATAATAACGGAAGAAATCGACCGCCTGCTGTTCGGAATATCCTACCAGCTCTACCGGCCCGCGGTGCGCTGTCTGGTACAAAGCGCGGCTGCTGCCGATGGGATGGATTTGAAAAATCTGAGCTGCGGCATAAGTGGAAGCCACCTTTTCTGCCTGATTAATACAATATGGCCCGAGCACCAAGTGCATTTTATCTTCTTCGGAACGGTTGACTGCCATCATCTGCGCGGTTGTCAGCGATAAGGTATCGTCACAAGGGTCGTCAATTTGGATCAAATTTACTTTTTTACCTTTCAGACCGCCGTTTTCATTAATTTCATCGACCGCAACTTTGGCGCCGTTAATCAGTTCTTCGCTGAAATATTTAAAATCACCGTCTGTCGGCACAACGATTGCCACATTCATATCCGCCCGGGCGGAGAATGACATCAGCCAACTTGCAACTGCTAAACAGGCATATTTATAATTTACCATGGCACTCTTCTATATTCACAAGCAAAATTAATATTTAGTTTACAATTATAATTTCTTTTTCGCAAGCAGGGATAACTTTTTATTGACACAAAAGTGCCGTTTATTGCGGCCATATATTGCCAACAAGCTTTTTTGTTGCCTTTTTGTTCTTTCGTGTTTATATTGTCAAACCGGAGAAAAAAGATGGCGGAACACAATTTTATTGACATTAAAGGCGCGCGCGAACACAACCTGAAAAATATTGATATCAGCATCCCCAAGAACAAGCTGACGGTCATTACCGGCTTGTCCGGTTCGGGCAAATCTTCATTGGCGTTTGATACGGTCTATGCCGAAGGCCAGCGCCGCTATGTTGAAAGTCTTTCTTCCTACGCCCGCCAGTTTCTCGAACTGATGAAAAAACCCGATGTCGACTCGATCGAAGGTCTGTCGCCGGCCATCTCCATTGAACAAAAAACCACATCGCATAACCCGCGTTCAACCGTCGGCACGGTTACCGAAATTTATGACTATATGCGTTTGCTGTGGGCACGGGCAGGCACCCCCTACTCGCCGGCAACCGGCTTGCCGATCGAATCGCAGACCGTGTCGCAGATGGTTGATCGTATTGCCGCCTTGCCGGAAGGAAGTAAAATCTTGTTGCTGGCGCCGATTGCCCGCGGCAAAAAAGGCGAATTTAAAAAAGAATTTGAAAACCTGCAGCGGCAGGGATATCAACGTCTGAAAATTGACGGTACTGTCTATGGAATCGAAGAATTACCGGACTTAAATAAAAACCAAAAACATGATATCGAAGTAGTAGTCGACCGGTTGGTAATCAAACCGGGATTGGAAAGCCGTTTGGCTCAGTCAACCGAAACAGCGCTAAAACTCAGCGACGGCTTGATGTTCGCCGAAGACGCTTCTTCCGGCAGCCGGATCACCTTTTCTTCCAAATTTGCTTGTCCGGTCAGCGGTTTTACGATTGAGGAAATAGAACCGCGGCTGTTTTCTTTTAACAATCCGTACGGTGCCTGTCCCCATTGCGACGGTATCGGCGCGCGGTTGTATATGGATCCGTGCCTGATCGTACCCAATGAAAATTTGTCGATGGCTCAGGGCGCAATTTTGCCTTGGTACAGTCGCAAACACGGCTTTTACAACGATACTCTGGAATCGCTTTGCCAATATCTCGGCATTTCGATGAAAACACCGTGGAAAGACCTGCCGGAAAATGCCAAAAACGTTATTCTCTACGGTTCAGGCTCCGAACCGGTACCGATGTATTATTCACGCTTTGTCACTCAAAAACCGTTTGAGGGCGTCGTCAACAATCTGGAACGCCGCTTTATGGAAACGGACTCGCAGGCCACCCGCGACGAATTTGCTCAATATCAGTCTGCTGCCGTTTGCGAATATTGCCACGGTAAGCGCTTAAAACCGGAAGCTTTGGCAATTAAGGTTGCCGGGTTGGACATCATGGACGTTTCCGCCATGTCGATCAAACAGGCGCTTAACTGGTTTGCCGGCGCAGAAGAAAAACTCAGTCCGCAGAAACAGGAAATTGCTCACAAAATTTTAAAAGAAATTATTGACCGGCTAAACTTTTTAAATAACGTCGGGCTGGAGTATCTGTCGCTTTCCCGACAGTCGGGGACATTATCGGGCGGCGAAGCTCAGCGCATCCGTCTGGCCTCACAGATTGGTTCGGGACTGACCGGCGTGATGTACGTTCTGGACGAACCTTCGATCGGCCTGCACCAGCGTGACAACGATCGTTTGCTCGAAACGCTGACCCGGCTTCGCGACATCGGCAATACCGTGATTGTGGTCGAGCATGACGAAGACGCTATCCGCGCCGCCGATTATCTGGTGGATATGGGACCCGGCGCCGGTGAGCTTGGCGGCTATGTTGTCGCCAAAGGCACTGTCAAGGAAGTATTAAACACACCGGAAAGTCTGACCGCCCAATATTTAAACGGGCAAAAAGAAATTTCCGTTCCCGGCAAACGGCGTAAAGGAAACGGTAATTTTATCACCATCAGCGGGGTTAAAACCAACAACCTCAAAAACGTTGATTTGAAAATCCCGCTCGGCACCATGACCTGCGTTACCGGCGTTTCCGGCGGCGGTAAATCTTCGCTTATTCTCGAAACCCTGTTTAAGGCCGTCAACAAGGAATTAAACGGCAGTCGTGAACCTGCCGGCATATATGACCGGTTGACCGGGTTGGAAAATATCGACAAAGTCATCGATATCGACCAATCACCGATCGGCCGCACACCGCGTTCTAACCCGGCGACTTATACCGGTCTGTTTACCTATATCCGCGACTGGTTCGCCGGCCTGCCCGAAGCCAAAGCAAGAGGTTACAATGCCGGGCGTTTTTCCTTCAATGTCGCCGGCGGCCGCTGCGAGGCTTGTAAAGGAGATGGTGTCACCAAAATCGAAATGCACTTTCTGCCCGATGTTTATGTAGCCTGCGATGTCTGCAAAGGCAAACGCTTCAACCGTGAAACGCTGGAAGTTAAATATAAGGGAAAATCAATCGCCGATGTTTTGGACATGACCGTTGACGAGGCTTTTGACTTTTTCGAATCGATTCCGTCGATCAAAAACCGGCTCGATCTTTTGCGCAAAGTCGGTCTTGGCTACATTCACCTAGGCCAGCCGGCAACAACCCTATCCGGCGGTGAAGCGCAACGAATCAAACTGTCAAAAGAACTTTCCAAACGGGCAACCGGCAAAACCCTTTATATTTTGGATGAACCGACCACCGGGCTGCATTTTGAAGACATTAACCGCCTGCTGAAAGTACTGCAAACTCTGGTTGACCAAGGCAATACGGTGGTTGTCATCGAACACAATTTGGATGTGATCAAAGTGGCCGACTATATTGTTGATATGGGACCGGAAGGCGGAGACGGCGGCGGCCGAATCGTTGCCAAAGGTACGCCCGAAGAAGTCGCTAAATCGGAAAAAAGTTATACTGCTAAATATTTAAGAGAAAAGTTGAAGTAAAAGTATTTATGCCAGTACATAAGAATTTTTGAACTGTACGGAGTAAGGCTTTTTTTAAGAGGTATATCTATATAATACACAAACCAACGATAAAATCAGTTATAGCTTCCTTTCCAAATCTGATATGCTATAATGTTGAGAATGCGTGGACAGATGGCTTTGGAGTTATAGCTTCCTTTCCAAATCTGATATGCTATAATCAA